>DATDDW010000024.1:0-5668 GCA_036523615.1 Sphingomicrobium sp. | reverse complement strand
CGCCGCGATCGGCGCGAGCTACGCCGGCCAGCTCGGCATCACCTCGTCGTCGGGCCCGGGCATCGCGCTCAAGACCGAGGCGATCGGCCTTGCGGTGATGACCGAACTTCCGCTGGTCGTCGTCAACTCGCAGCGCGGCGGACCGTCGACGGGCCTGCCGACCAAGACCGAGCAGTCGGACCTCTACCAGGCGGTCTACGGCCGCAACGCCGATTCCCCGGTGCCGGTGATCGCCGCGCGCTCGCCTGCCGACGCGTTCGACTGCGCGATCGAGGCGTGCAGCATCGCGACGCGCTACATGACGCCGGTGATCCTCCTGACCGACGGTTACATCGCCAATGCCGCCGAACCATGGCGCGTGCCGGACATGAGCAATTACGCAGCCTTCCCGGTAAGCTTCTTCGATAAGGCGCCGGCGGAAGGCGAGGGCGTGATGCCCTACGCCCGCAATTCCGACCTCGCGCGGCCGTGGATCAAGCCCGGAACGCCGGGGCTCGAACACCGCATCGGCGGCATCGAGAAGCAGCCTGGCACCGGCAACATCGATTATTCGCCCGCGGCCCACCAGGAGATGACCAACACCCGCGTCGGCAAGGTGCTGGGCGTCGCCGATTCGATCCCCGACCAGGAGGTGTGCCTCGGCCGCGAAGGCGCCGAGCTAGCGGTGGTGGGCTGGGGCTCGACCTTCGGTCCGATCCATCAGGCGGTGCGCCGCGCGCTCGCCAAGGGCCAGGACGTCGCCCACGTCCACGTCCGCCACATCTGGCCGATGCCCAAAAATATGTCTGTCCTATTGAAGGGCTTCAAACATATCCTCGTGCCCGAAATGAACATGGGCCAGTTCAAGACCGTGCTTCGCGACCAGTTCCTGGTCGATGCGAAATCGCTGACCAAGGTCAGCGGCCACCCGTTCCGGATCGCCGAGATCGAGGCCGCGATCGACGCTGCTTTGGGTGATGACTCGCGCACGGGCGCGCGCACACGCGTTGAGGGCACAACTTTGGCAACTTCCGCGGGCGAAAATCAGTGAAACCGATGAACGTCTGGCCGATGCTCGTCCTGCTGATCGTCGTCGTCTTGATCATCTACTGGCTGGGCGGAGGTCTTGCCCGATGAACGACGCGACGCCGATCCCGACCACCACTGCGAAGGACTGGGCCAGCGACCAGGAAGTGCGCTGGTGCCCCGGTTGCGGCGACTATGCGGTCTTAAAAGCCGTGCAGCGCACGATGCCCGACCTCGGCGTCGCGCGCGAGAAGACCGTCTTCATCTCCGGCATCGGCTGCTCGAGCCGCTTTCCTTATTACATGGCGAGCTACGGCTTCCACACGATCCACGGTCGCGCGCCGGCGATCGCTACCGGCGTCAAGCTCGCCAACCCCGAGCTCGACGTGTGGATCATCACCGGCGACGGCGACGCGCTCTCGATCGGCGGCAACCACACGATGCACGTGCTTCGCCGCAACCTCGACTGCCAGATCTTGCTGTTCAACAATGAGATCTACGGCCTGACCAAGGGCCAATATTCGCCAACCAGCCGTGTCGGCACGCGCTCGCCCTCGACTCCGTTCGGCTCGGTCGACCGTCCGGTAACGCCCTGCTTTTTCGCCTTGGGCTCGGGCGCGCGCTTCATTGCCCGCGGCATCGACGTCCACAAGAATCTGCCCGACGTCTTGAAGGCCGCCCACGCCCACAAAGGCGCGAGCTTCGTCGAAATCTACCAGAACTGCATCGTCTATAACGACGATGTCTTCGCCGCCTTCACCGAGAAGCAGGCCGCGCAAAGCAGGCAGCTGTGGCTGCAGCCCGGCGAGAAGATGCTGTTCGACGGCGGCACCAAGGGGCTTGCGCTCGATGTCGACAAGCTGGCGCTGAAGGTCGTCGCCGGCGACGACCCGGCGGTTATCGTTCACGACCCCACCAACCGCGGCGTCGCGGCGATGCTGATCGAGATGCGCCAGGACGAGGGTTTCCCCGTTGCCCTCGGCGTCATTTACGAGGACCCACGGCCGACGTTCGAGCAGGCGGTGGTCGAGCAGAACAGCGCCGCCGCGTCGGGCAAGACGCCCGACCTTCAGGCGCTCGTCGCGAAGGGCCAGACGTGGATGGTCGAAAAGGAGCCCAAGCCGCTCTGACCCGCGCCGCCTGAGTGGACAATATCACGCACACCTTGGCCGGCGCTTTGCTCGCCGAAATGGGCCTTCGCCGCCGCTCGCGGTTCGCCTTCGCCGCCTGCCTGCTCGGCGCCAACGCGCCCGACATCGACGTCTTCGCGCCGATCGCATTCCCGGTCGATGGGATCGAGTTCCATCGCGGCCCACTGCACGGCGTCATCTCCTGGCCCTTCCTGGCGGCGGCCATCGTCGGGCTCCTGTGGCTGGTCGACCGAATAAAGCCGCGCGGACCGGACACTTTGCCCTTCCGCGCCGGTCCCTTGTTCCTCGTCGCCTTCCTTGCCGTCCTGACTCACCCGTTCCTCGACTGGCTGACCACCTATGCGATTGCCCTGTTCGCTCCGTTCAACTGGCAATGGTCTTCGGGCGACGCGATCTTCATCGTCGACTGGGTTTACTGGCTCCTGATGATAGCCGGGATCGTCTGGTCATCGATCCGCTGGCGCCGCACTGCTCCGCATCCAGGCCGGCCGGCGCAGGTCGCAGGCGTGCTGATGTTCGCCTACATCGCCTTCAACCTCGGCCTCAGCGAACGCGTCGAGCACGCGGCCGCAGCCCAGCTTCGCAGTCGGGGTATTGAGCCGACGCTGGTCGTCGCCAGTCCGCCGCCCATTGCCTTTTGGGACCGGACGGTCCTGTGGCGAAGCGCGGACCGCTACGGCAGCGGCACTTACGACCCTCGAGCCGGCTTGGTTATCGATCGAACAAGCGCGCCGTTGCGGCTGGACGATCCGCGGCTGCAGCGCGCCAAACAGACAATGCGCTACGTTCGCGCTTTCCTGGTGTGGTCGCGAATGCCGATCGTTGTGAGCATCGAGGGCCGCACTTACCTCTCGGATCAAAGGTTCTACGGCGCAATCCGCTCGCACTCGGTGCCGAGCGGCGTGAGGCGGTTGTTCCGCGGCCATTCGTTCCTCGTGCCACTCGACAATCCGCGGCCGAGTTCATAACTCGCCCCGCATGAGCACGCGCGGTGAACATCTCCTGCGTGCGGACCGCCGCTTCGCCACCGGCGGCGGCATACTTGCGCGGCTCACCGCCCCGGCGCTCGCCAGGCTGCTCGACGAACTCGACAAGCGCCTCGAACGCGGCGGCCTCCAAGCGACACTTCCCGATGGATCGGAGCGCCGCATCGGCTTCCGCCGTCCCGGGCCGCGGGCGCGGGTCCGTCTCGCCAACTGGATGTCGCTGGTGCGGCTCGCGACCTCCGGTTCGGTCGGCTGGTACAAGGCCTGGACTCTGGGCGAATGGTCGAGCCCGGACCCGGTGGCGCTGTTCGAATTGTTCTCGGCCAACGCCATCCCGCTCGGCGACGTCGGCCGCGCCAAGGGGCCGTTCCGCTGGGTCAACGCGCTTGCTCACCGCCTCCGCGACAATGCCCCGCGCAAGGCGAAGAAGAACATCGCCGCCCATTACGACCTCGGCAACGATTTCTATTCGGCGTGGCTCGACAAGACGATGACCTACAGCTGCGCGCGCTTCGCCAATGCGCGCGAGAGTCTGGAGAAGGCGCAGCTGCGCAAGACCGCGGCGTTGCTCGACCGGCTCGATCTCGAGCCCGGCCAGCGGCTGCTCGAGATCGGCTGCGGCTGGGGGACGCTGGCGATAGAAGCGGCGCGGCGCGGCGCGAGCGTCGTCGGTCTGACCTTGTCCCGCGAGCAGAAGGGGTGGGCGGAGCGCAAAATCGCCAAGGCCGGCCTCTCGGACCGGGTCGAAATCCGGCTGCAGGACTATCGCGAAACCGAAGGGCAGTTTGATGCCGTCGCCTCGATCGAGATGGTCGAGGCGGTGGGACAGCGCTGGTGGGGCGCCTATCTCGACTGCATCGCCCGCAACTTGAAATCCGGCGGCCGCGCGGCGCTGCAGTTCATCAGCATCGATCACCGGCTGTTCGACCGCTATGCGCGCAACGCCGACTTCATCCAGACCTACATCTTCCCTGGCGGCTGCCTGCTCGATGAGCCGCGCTTCGCTGAGCTTGCGCAGGAGCGCGGCCTGTCATGGGCCGGCCGCGAGGCTTTTCGCCTCGACTATGCCGAGACCCTGAAGCGCTGGCGCGAGCGCTACGACGAAGCGGTGGCGCGCGGCGCGCTGCCCGGCTTCGCCGAGCCGTTCCACAATCTGTGGCGCTATTATCTGATGTATTGCGAAGGCGGCTTCCGCGGCGGCGCGATCGACGTCGCCCAGGTGACGATGGTCAAAAGCTAGCCGCGGTCGCGCGTCGGCAAATTAAAGAAACGCCGCCGCCAGGCCTCCGCCGACCACCGCAATCGTCAGCGCCATGCCGATGATCGCGTTGCGCCACTGATCTCCGAACGTCCGTTCCATGATTTCCCCCTTCCCTGTGCCGAACGAAACTCTGTTCGACAGCCGACTCATATCACAGGAGCTGGTGGAAAGCGCGTGAAAATCTAACAAAGTCAGGAACTTGTGACGCAGCCGGAACGGCTCAGGCCTCGACCCGCAGCTTCTCGCCGGTCTTCGCCTCGGCGCTCAGCCGTTCGACAATCTTTTGGCCGACGACCTCGGGCGGCTTCACGCTCTCGGGTTCCTCACCGGGGAAGGCGAGGGCGCGCATCCGCGTTCGCGTCGCGCCGGGATCGATGATGTGCACCCGGATCCGCCCGGTATATTCGGTCTCGTCGGCGTAAGCGCCGAGCAGGGTCTCGAGCGCGGCCTTGGACGACCCGTACGCCCCCCAGAAGGCGCGCGGCTCGGCCCCGACGGACGAGGTGAGCGCGACGATGTCCGCCCGCTCCGCCTTCTTGAGCAGCGGGTCGAAGGCGGCGATCAGCGCCTGGTTGGCGAGCAGGTTGAGGCTCAGCAGCCGCGAATATTCCTTGGGATCGATGTCCTGCACCGGCGTCAGCGAGCCGAGCATCGCCGCGTTGAGGACGAGGATGTCGAGCTTCTCCCAGCGCCCCGCGACCGCGGTCGCCAGCTTGCCGATGCTCTCGCCGTCGGTGAGGTCGAGCGGCGCGATGGTCGCGCTTCCGCCGCCCTCGTGGATCCGCTCCTCCACCTCCTCGAGTGCGCTCGACGTGCGGGCGACCAGGATCACATGCGCGCCGGCGGCGGCAAGCGCTTCGGCCGTCGCCGCGCCGATCCCGCGCGACGCGCCCGTGACCAGCGCGAGCTTGCCCTCAAATGGCTTCGAATCGCTCATCCGCAGCCGGCTCTAGCGGCTAGCGGCTGGCGACCAAAGAGAGCGGTGCGCCCTTTTCCTTCTCGCCGACGTCCGTGAGCGTGGTCGGATAAGCGCCCGTGAAGCACGCGTCGCAGCGCTGCGGCTGCGCATTGTCGCGCTCTTCGCCCAGCGCCCGGTACAGGCCTTCGATCGAGATGAAGGCGAGGCTGTCGGCGTTGATATAGTCGCGCATCTGCTCGACGCTCATCTGCGCCGCGAGCAGCTTGGCCCGCTCGGGTGTGTCGACTCCGTAGAAGCAGCTGTGCCGCGTCGGCGGCGAGGCGATGCGCATGTGCACTTCGCGGGC
>DATDDW010000023.1:0-3510 GCA_036523615.1 Sphingomicrobium sp. | reverse complement strand
CGAATGATCAACTACTGGCCGCTGCTCGGCATCGCCCTCGTCGTTCTCGGCTTCGCCTTGAGGTTCAATCCGCTGCTTGTGGTCGCGGTGGGCGCAATCGCCACCGGGCTCCTCGCCGGGATGCCTTTTCTCAAGGTAGTGGCCGCGCTTGGCCACGGCTTCAACCAGAACCGCAGCGTGCTCGTCATCTACATCGTGCTGCCGGTGATCGGCCTGCTCGAGCGCCATGGCCTCCAGCAGCAGGCGCGGGCGCTGATCAGGCGCATGAAGCGGGCAACGACCGGACGCCTGCTGCTGCTTTACCTCGGTATGCGACAGATTTTCGCCGCGCTAGGGCTCACGACCGTCGCCGGCCAGGCGCAGACGGTGCGTCCGCTGGTGGCGCCGATGGCGCTCGCCGCCGCCGAAAAGGAGCATGGCGAGCTCGACGAGGACATTGCCGAGCGCGTCAAGGCCATGTCCGCGGCGACCGACAACATTGGCCTGTTCTTCGGGGAGGATATCTTCCTTGCGGTTTCGTCGATCCTGCTGATCCAGGGCGCGCTCGCCAGCTTCGGCATCCAGCTGACGCCGTTCCAGCTGTCGGTCTGGGCGATTCCCAGCGCGATCTGCGCCTTCCTGATTCACGGCACGCGGCTGCTACTGTTCGACCGCAGTCTGCGGAGGCGCGGTCGATGATCACGATTGAGTGGCTCTACGTCTTCGCCGGCGCCGTGTTCGCGAGCTTCGCTGTCGGCAGCTTGCGCGACGGGACAAATCCCAAGCGTCTGGCCAATGCCGCCTTTTGGGCATTGGTCGCGGTTAGCTTCTGGTTCGGCGACTTCCTCGGCGACCTCGGCAACGGCGTCCTCGTGCTGGCGCTGGTCGCGCTTGCCGGAATGCACCTCCTCGGCCGCAGCGCGGGCCGCACGACGAGCGACGAAGAGCGGCAACGCTGGTCGGAGCGCCTAGGCAACAAGCTGTTCCTGCCGGCGCTGATCATCCCGTTCACCGCCTTCGTCGGGACGCTGTTGTTCAACTACACGGCCTTGAAGGACAGCGGCCTCATCGATGCCAAGTCGGTGACGCTGGTGCTCCTCGGGCTTGGCGTGATCATTGCGCTCGCCGTCTGCTACGTGTGGCTGCGGCCGCCGGCGTTTGCCGGAGTCGATGAGGGGAGCCGGCTTGCCGACGCGATCGGCTGGGCGCTGGTGCTGCCGCAGATGCTGGCAGCGCTCGGCGCCGTCTTCGCCGCGGCAGGCGTCGGAACGACTCTCGGCGCGATCGCCGCGGCCGTGATCCCGCACGGCAGTATCCTCTTCGCCGTGCTGCTCTACGGCCTGGGCATGGCAATCTTCACCATGATCATGGGCAATGCATTCGCGGCGTTTCCGGTGATGGCCGCGGCGATCGGAATCCCGATCCTCGTCCACCAGGACGGCGGCAACCCGGCCGTGATCGGGGCGGTCGGGATGCTGACCGGCTTCTGCGGGACGCTGATGACCCCGATGGCCGCCAACTTCAACATCGTCCCCGCGGCCCTGCTCGAGCTCAAGGACGAATATGGCGTTGTGCGGATGCAGGTCCCGACCGCCATCCCGCTGCTGATCGCGAACCTCCTCATCCTTTACATCGCGGGGTTCCGGCTGTGAGCGAGCTCAGCCCCGATCTGGCCTCGCGCATGGCGCGGATCGTGCTTGGGCACGTAGCGCGTGAATATCCCAACAAGCTCGACCATGTGCTCGGCGACCACGCCGACGCGCTGCCGCCGCGGGCGCTTCACCCGATCTTCTTCGGCAGCTTCGACTGGCACAGCTGCGTCCACGGCTGGTGGACTTTGCTGTCGCTGCGGCGGCTGTTTCCGCGCATCGCGGAGGCGGGAGCGATCGCCGAACTCGCCAACGCCAGCTTCACCGCCGAAAAGGCCGCCGTCGAGCTCGAGTATCTCGAGCGGCCGCTGAGCCGCGGGTTCGAGCGGCCGTACGGCTGGGCCTGGCTGCTGCAGCTGCACCTCGAGGCGAACCGGCACGCCGAGCCGTGGGGCGCCGAGCTGCACCCGCTGGCCCGCGCCTTTGCCCAGCAGCTCAAGGATTATCTCGCCATCCTCACCTATCCGATCCGCGTGGGCACCCATTTCAACACCGCGTTCGCCTTGGTCCTGTCGCTCGAATGGGCCGAGCAGTTCGACTCGCACTTGGCAGACCGGATCCGCGACCGCGCGCGCCACTGGTTCGGCGGTGACCGCGAGTGCCAGGCGTGGGAGCCCGGCGGCGACGAATTCCTCTCCCCGGCACTGATCGAAGCTTTGTGCATGGCGCGCACGCATCCGGCGCTGTTCCCGATCTGGTTCGAGCAGTTCCTGCCGCGGGTCCGCTCGCGCGACCCCGCGAGCCTCTACACGCCGGTGGTCGTCAGCGACCGTAGCGACGGCAAGATCGCCCATCTCGACGGTCTCAACCTTAGCCGCGCCTGGTGCTGGCGGAGCCTGGCGCCGCTGCTTCCCGAGGCCGAACGCGATCTCGCCGAGGCTGCCGCGGACGAGCATCTCGCTGCGGCCATGCCGCACATCGCCGGCGATTATATGGGCGAGCACTGGCTGGCGAGCTTCGCCTTGCTGGCGATGCTCTCGCGCGGCTGCGGCTGAGCCGCTAGAGTGGCGCCATGGCCGACGTCGACGCGCTCAATCAGCAGTTCAAGAAATATGACCAGGTGGAGAAGTCGCACACCTACCGGCTCGCCGAGAGCGAGACGGACCGGTTCGACGATGATTACGAGATTGCAACGCTCGACTTCGAGCCGCTCCTGAACGGCGATGCGGCCGACAGGGCGCGCTTCGCCGAGGCGTTCGCCGGCGCGCTGCAGGAAATCGGCTTCGCGGTCCTGACCGGCCACGGCGTCGACCCGGCGCTCTACGAGGAGATGGAGGAGGGCGTCCTCGACCTCTTCACCTCGACCTCGCTCGAGGAGAAGATGCGCTTTCGTGCCGAGCGGTATGGGTCGGTCAACCAGGGCTATTTCCCGATCGAGGAGACGAGCGACATCCATCCCGACCTGGTCGAGGGGTGGGTGTGGTGCCGCCGCGCGTTCGATATTCCACAGCGGCGCGAGACGGCGTTCCGCGCCGCGGATTATTGGCCAAAGGCGGAGTACGAGCCGTTCTTCCGCAGGCTGGTCCTCGCACACGAGCCGCTGTTCAAGCCGATCACGCAGGCCATGCTCCAGGGCGTCGGCTGCGACCCGCATCTCTATGACCACAAGCTCACCGAGACCAATTTCGGACTGCGGCTCAATTACTATCCGCCAATGAGCGCGGAGCAGGCGAAGTCCGGGGCCGGCCGGCTGCTCGGCCATGAGGACGTCGACCTCTTCACCATCCTTCCCGCGTCGAAGGTCGACGGGCTGCAGGTGTGGAACCACCGCAGCGGCAAATGGGTGCGGATGAAGGCGCCCGCCGGCTCGATCATCATCAACACCGGCGATTACATGCAGCGGATCACGAACGATAAGCTGCCGTCGACCACGCACCGCGTC
>DATDDW010000022.1:0-3325 GCA_036523615.1 Sphingomicrobium sp. | reverse complement strand
AGGCAGAAAGCGTGGGTCTCGGGTGGGGCGCCGCTCAACCCGGAGGTTGGGCTGTTCTTCGAGGCGCTCGGGATCACCTTCCTTCAGGGCTACGGCCAGACCGAGACCGGACCGGTGATCGCGTGCAACCGGCCGAGTGCCGGCATCCGCCTCGATACCGTCGGCCCGCCGGTCAAGAACACCGAAGTGAAGATCGCCGAGGACGGCGAGATCCTCGTGCGCGGCGAGCTGGTGATGCATGGCTATTGGGCCAATCCAGAAGAGACGGCGCGGGTGCTGAAGGACGGCTGGCTGGCGACCGGCGACGTCGGCCATTTCGACGATCACGGCCGCATCAAGATCACCGACCGCAAGAAGGACCTGATCGTCAACGACAAAGGCGACAATGTCTCGCCGCAGCGGATCGAGGGGATGCTGACGCTGCAGCCCGAGATCGCCCAGGCGATGGTCTATGGCGACCGCCGCCCGCACCTCGTCGCGCTGATTGTGCCGGATCCGGAAATTGCCGCCGACCCGCAGCTCCACCAACGGGTGCAAAAGGCGATCGACCGCGTCAACGCCGACTTATCGGTGATCGAACGCGTGCGCCGCTTCATCCTCGCCGACGAGCCGTTCGCGATCGAGAACGAGCAGCTGACGCCGTCGCTCAAGATCCGGCGTCATGTCATTTCAAAGGTCTACGGCGAGCGCCTGGACGCGCTCTACAAGCGCTAGCGGCCGCGCACGTAGGGCGTGAAATCGCCGAACACGCAGCTGCCGACGGTGAAGTGGTTGAGCGTGTCGACCACTTCGCCGATGTCGCCGTGGCACAGCCCGCTGCCGCCGAACTGGCGAGTGACCAGCGCGTAAGGCCCGGCGTTGCTCAGCATGTTGCAGCCGCCCTGCATGTGGGCGACGTAAACGCGGCCCGTGCCGACCTTAAACGCGATCGTATGCTCGTCGATCACTTCCATATCGTTGGCGTTGTATGAGGGCAGGCAGCTGATCGGCGCCTGGGGGACCTTGCCGGCAAGCAGCGTCTGATAGCGTTGCTCGGCCTTGGCCGTGCGCATCTGCGGCTCGGGCGGGGCAGTGGTGCAGGACGCGAGCATCGCGCCCGCCGTCAAGAGTAAGAAGCCACGCATACGAACCTCCTTGGCATTGCCATGCGTGAGTGCCGCAAGGTGACGCCTAAGTTCATGAACGGAAGCTGTCTTTTTCCGCCCTCAGGCGTGCGAACTCTTCCCAGTCGTGAGCGCGAACGAAAGGGTTGGTTTCACGTTCCCGGCCGACGGTCGTTGGCAGGGTGACCTCGCCCCGTTCGCGCATCGCCTGAACCTCGGCGAGCCGCTCCGCCACTGCGCGGTTGGAGGGTTCCGCATGGGCGGCGAAGCGGGCGTTGGCGAGGGTATATTCGTGCCCGCAATAGATGCGAACGTCCTTCGGAAGCGCGACGATCCGCTGCAGGTTCGAATACATCTGCTGTGCGGTGCCCTCGAACAAGCGGCCGCAGCCCATCGCGAACATCGTGTCGCCGACGAAGATCATGCCCTCGTCCGCGAAATAATAAGCGACGTGACCCGCGGTGTGCGCGGGGATGTCCCAGACCGCCGCTTTCGCCCCGGCGGCCGTGACCGGGTCGCCCTCGCCCACGATGTGATCGACCTTGCTCACGCGTTGCGCTTCGGCGGGCGCGGTGATCGGAGCGCCGGTCCCCGCCTGGATTCCGGCGTTGCCGCCGGTGTGGTCCGGGTGCCAGTGCGTGTTGAGGATTTGCGTGAGGCGCCAGCCCTTGGACGCGGCCGCCTCGAGCACCGGCTCGGCCACCGACGGATCGACGGCCGCTGTTTCGCCGCTCGCCGAATTGTGGATCAGCCAAACGTAATTGTCGGTGAGGACCGGGACGGGAACGATCTCGAGCATCACCACTGGCCTGTATTGGGCATCGATGCCCACGGCTCAGCGGGCTGAAGCGCGGCGCCTTTCTGCAGCAGCTCGACCGACACATTGTCGGGCGTGCGCACGAAGGCCATCCGACCGTCGCGCGGCGGACGGTTGATCGTCACGCCTGCGTCCATGAGCCGGCGGCACGTGCCGTAAATATCGTCGACCTGATAGGCGAGGTGGCCGAAGTTGCGGCCGCCGTCATAGCCGCTGTCGTCCCAGTTCCAGGTGAGCTCGATTTCCCCGCCTTCGTCTCCCGGCACGCCGAGGAAGATGAGCGTGAAGCGTCCGGCCTCATTTTCCATCCGCCGCCGCTCCTCCAGCCCCAACAGTTGAAAGAATGCAACAGTCGCTTCGGGATCGGAGACGCGGAGCATGGAATGCAGGAATTTCATTTTACCCTCGCTCCATTCATCGCTATAAATGCACAGTTCGTCGCAGCCATAGCCGGCGATCGTGACCGGCGGCTGCCTTAAATGCGGACGAACGCAGGGTATCACAGCAATGATCCAGAAGCTGCAGGACAGCCGCGCCGTCCTCTTGGGCGCGGTCGCCATTTTTGCGGTTGGACTTACCACCAGCGGCTATGCGCTCGGCGACGGGCTGAGGCGCTCCAAGATGGCCGAGCACCGGACGGTGACCGTCCGCGGCGTTTCCGAGCGCGACGTGACTGCCGACCTCGCCACCTGGTCGGTCAACTTCTCCCACCAGGGCGCGGACCTTGCGTCGGTCGAGCAGTCGGCGGACGAGCAGGCGCGCGTGGTTCGCGCTTTCTTCGTGCGCGCCGGGTTCAAGCCCGAGGAGGTCACCGACAGCGACGTTTCCCTCAGCCGTGAGCAGCTGAAGGACAAGGATGGCAAGCCCGTCGGACCGCAGCGGTTGACCGTCACCCGCTCGATCCAGCTTCGCACCAACGACGTGATGCGTGCTCGCGCCGCTTACGCTCGCCAGGCCGAGCTGCTGCGCGACGGTGTCGAGCTGTCGGGGACGAGCATCAGCTACACCTTCACCAGGCTCAACGCTTTGAAGCCGGACATGATCGGCGAGGCGAACCGCAACGCGCGCGAAAGCGCCGAGCAGTTCGCGCGCGATAGCGGCACTGCCGTGGGCCGGATCAAGACCGCGAGCCAAGGCTATTTCTCGGTCGGCGCTCGCGACGGCGAGGATTGCGACGACTGCGGCTCGTCGGGCGGCAGTACGCCGTTCCAGAAAGTCCGGGTCGTGACGACGATCGATTACGACCTGGGCTAGGCCGTTATTTGGGAGGCTGCTGGTCGAGCTTCACCGTCGGGCTTACGCCAAGCATCTCGACGGCCTTGGCCGCAGCCTTCCCGATCGGCCCGTTGGGGTCGCTTCCCGCGGCGCGCATCCAGTAGCTGCGCGCCTGGTCGTCATTGCCGAG
>DATDDW010000021.1:0-2895 GCA_036523615.1 Sphingomicrobium sp. | reverse complement strand
CGATGAACTTAGTCGACCAGCTCCACCGCCATCGCCGTCGCCTCGCCGCCGCCGATGCAGAGCGTGGCGAGGCCCTTCTTCTTGCCGTGCGTCTCGAGCGCCGCGATCAGGGTGGCGAGCAGGCGCGCGCCGCTCGCGCCGATCGGGTGGCCGAGCGCGGTGGCGCCGCCATGGACGTTGAGCTTCTCGCGCGGGATGCCGAGGTCGCGCATCGCGATCATCGCGACGCAGGCGAACGCCTCGTTGACCTCGAACAGGTCGACGTCGTCGACGCTCCACCCGGCTTTTTCGAGCACCTTGTGCAGTGCGGGAACGGGCGCCGAGGTGAACTTCGCCGGCTCCTGGGCGTGCGCGGCATGGGCGACCACGCGCGCGACCGGTTTCTTGCCGAGCTTGTCGGCGACGCTCTGCCGGGTCAGCACAAGTGCTGCCGCGCCATCGCTGATCGAGGATGAGGTTGCGGCGGTGATCCGCCCGTCCTTGGCGAAAGCGGCGCGGAGCTGCCGAATCTTGTCTGGGTCGCCCTTGCCCGGCTGCTCGTCAACGTCGACGGTGAATTCGCCCTTGCGGGTGACGACCGTGACCGGAACCACCTCGCGGTCGAACTTTCCGTTCGAGATTGCGTCATTCGCACGCTTCAAGCTCTCGATCGCATAGGAGTCCATGTCCTCGCGGGTGAACTGATATTCCTGCGCGGCTTCTTCGGCGAAGGTGCCCATGGCGCGGCCCGGCTCATAGGCGTCCTCGAGCCCGTCGAGCATCATATGATCGTAGACGGTGTCGTGGCCGATCCGCGCGCCGGAGCGGTATTTCTTCGACAGATAAGGCGCGTTGGACATGCTCTCCATGCCGCCGGCGACGATCACGTCGGCCGAGTTGGCGGCGAGCATGTCGTGGGCGAAGATCGCCGCCTGCATCCCCGAGCCGCAGACCTTGTTGATGGTCACCGCTTCGGCCGAGCGCGGCAGGCCGGCGCCGAGCGCCGCCTGGCGCGCCGGAGCCTGGCCGAGGCCCGCGGGAAGCACATTGCCCATGAACACCTTGTCGACCTGCTCGCCGCTGATTCCGGCCCGTTCGACCGCGGCCTTGACGGCGGTCGCGCCGAGCTCGGTTGCGGAGACGCCGCTAAGCGCGCCCTGGAAGCTGCCCATCGGCGTGCGCGCGTAGGAGAGAATGACGATTGGGTCTGATTCGGTGGTGGCCATGAAATGCTCCGGAGTCGGATTGTGCAGCGCACATAGGGAGTGGCGCCGCCTTGTTCAAACGCCAAGGCGGGTGCTAGCGCCGCGGCCAACAGGAGATTTCCAATGTCCGACAACGGGCTCGATTTCGACCTTGGCGAGATGGCCGGGACGATCCGCGAAACGACCGAGCGGTTCGCGCGGGAGAAGATCGCGCCGATCGCGGCCGAGATCGACGAGAAAGACGAGTTCCCGCGGCAGCTGTGGCCGCAAATGGGCGAGCTCGGCCTGCACGGTATTACCGTCGAAGAGGAATGGGGCGGGCTCGGCCTGGGCTATCTCGAGCATGTCGTCGCACAGGAGGAGGTGGCCCGCGCATCCGCGTCCGTCGGCTTGAGCTACGGCGCCCACTCGAACCTGTGTGTCAACCAGATCCGCCGCTGGGGCAGCGATGAGCAGAAGCGCAAGTTCCTGCCCAAGCTGATCAGCGGCGAACATGTCGGCGCATTGGCGATGAGCGAGGCCGGCGCGGGCAGCGACGTGGTCGGCATGAAATTGAAGGCCGAGAAGAGCGGCAACGGCTATCGCCT
The DNA here is from genome assembly GCA_036523615.1 of Sphingomicrobium sp. Taxonomy (GTDB): domain Bacteria; phylum Pseudomonadota; class Alphaproteobacteria; order Sphingomonadales; family Sphingomonadaceae; genus Sphingomicrobium. Next base: position 1,124 of record DATDDW010000021.1, on the reverse strand, counting down.
CAACGGCACCAAGTTCTGGATCACCAATGGCGGCTACGCCGACACGCTCGTCGTTTACGCGAGGACCGGCGAGGGCAGCCGCGGGATTACGACATTCATCGTCGAGAAGGGGATGGACGGCTTCTCCATCGGCCAGAAGATGGACAAGCTCGGGATGCGCGGCTCACCGACCAACGAGCTGGTGTTTGACGATTGCTTCGTCCCGCCGGAGAATATCCTGGGCGAAGAGAACGAGGGCGTCGCGGTGCTGATGAGCGGCCTCGATTACGAGCGCACCGTGCTCGCCGGAATCCAGATCGGTATCATGCAGGCGTGCCTCGACACAGTTCTTCCCTACGTGCGTGACCGCAAGCAGTTTGGAAAGCCGATCGGCTCATTCCAGCTGATGCAGGCCAAGGTCGCCGACATGTATGTCGCGCTGAACAGCGCGCGCGCCTACGTCTATCAGGTCGCGCGCGCCTGCGACGCGGGCAAGACCACGCGCTTCGACGCTGCCGGCGCGATCCTGCTGGCCAGCGAGAACGCCGTCCGCGTCGCCAATGAGGCGGTGCAGGCGCTCGGCGGCGCGGGGTACACCAAGGACTGGCCGGTCGAGCGCTACTATCGCGACGCCAAGCTGCTCGACATCGGCGCCGGCACGAACGAAATCCGGCGCATGCTGATCGGCCGCGAGCTGATCGGCGTTTAGTAGCCGGCGAGCTTCACTACGCCCCACGCGGCGAGCGCTACCCCGGCCAGCCGCCCGATCTGCGGACCGCCCCGAACGAGCTTCTCGACCGCGACGACAACCGTCAGCGCAATCACCCATAACAGGTTCATCACGCCGCCCACGAAAAGCAGCACCATCAGCATCCAGCAGCAGCCTAGGCAGTAAAGCCCATGTCTCACGCCGAGCTGCACGGCGCCGATTGTCCCGCTGCGCCAGTGACGGCTGATGAATTGTGCAGGCGAGCGGCACTCGCGCACGCAGGCCGATTTGACCGGGGACAGCTGATTGAGCCCGGCGACGACCAGCACCGCACCTTGGGCGAAGCGGTTATCCAGGCTCATCGAGGGCCCGACGAGCAGCAGCTGGACGATCGCCGCGCCGATCGAAAACAGCAGCCACACGCCAAGGTAGCCCG
>DATDDW010000020.1:0-2741 GCA_036523615.1 Sphingomicrobium sp. | reverse complement strand
CATTGGCGAAGCTCTTGCCGGCGTCGTCGGAGACGATGAGGCCGAGGCCCATCTTGAACACCCGGTCGGCGTTCTTGGGATCGACGACGAGGCGCGAGAAATAGAAGGGCCGCCAGACCATCCCCTGGCTGCGGTCGCGCTCCTCCCAGGTCTGCCCGCCATTCTCCGACACGAACAGTGCGGGCCGCGGGTTCTCGATGAAGGCGTAGACGCGCTTGGGGTTGGACGGCGCGTAGGCGATCTCCAGCCGGCCCCACGGATAGGGCGGAAGCCCCTTGCGGTTCTCGGCGCTCAAGTAAGTCCAGGTCTTGCCGCCGTCACGGCTCTCGGCGAAGCGGCTGCCCGACGGCTTGTCGGGGCCGTCGCCGCCCGAGCGGTACTCGTACGGCTTGCGGCGGAAGTCCCATTCGCCGGCGAGCAGATGCTCGGGGTTCGACGGGTCCATCGCCACCGACGAGCAGCCGGTCGACAGGTTGGTGCCCTTGAGGATCAGCGACCAGGTGCGGCCGCCGTCGGTCGTCTTGTAAAGCCCGCGGTCGGGCGAATCCGACCATAGAGCGCCCGGCGCGCAGGCGTAGACGATGTTGCCGTTCTTCGGATGGACGATGATGCGGACGATGCGCTCGCTGTTGGGCAGGCCCATGTTGGTCCAGGTCTCGCCGCCGTCGGTGGACTTGTAAATGCCGTTCCCGACCGAGACCGAGTTGCGTGTCCAGCTCTCGCCGGTGCCGACCCACAGCACGTCCTTGTTGGTCGGATCGAACGCAACCGCGCCGATCGATTTCACCGGCTGATGGTCGAAGATCGGACGGAAGTTGGTGCCGCCGTCTTCCGACTTCCACACGCCGCCGGAGGCCGAGCCGACGAGCAAGGTGACCTTGCCGTCCTTCTCCTGCCGGCCGGCGACGGCGGCGATGCGCCCGGACATGGTGGCGGAGCCGACGTTGCGCACGCCAAGGCCCGAGATGGCGGCGCTGTCGAAGCTTTGCGCGGCAGCGGGAACGGCGGCCAGCGCGGCGGTGGCGAGGAGGATCGAACGCAGCATCTCTTTCACTCCCCTTTGCCCGGATTCGACGGATTGCTTTCGGCCGGCTTGCCCTTGCCCGGCACCGGCTTCTTCGACTGCTGCTTCTGCGAAGCGTCGGGCGGCTCCCCCGACGTCTTGGCCGGCGTCGCGGGTCCGCCAGGCTCCATAAAGAAGCTCGCCGGGACGGCCGGATTGGCCGTGCCGCTGGCGATGATCGTGCGCTGGCGCTGGTTGGGCTGGCCCTGCTGCCAGCTCTCGACCGACATCGGGAAATAGACGCCGCCGACCTTCTCATAATCGCCGAGCTCGGTCTCGCTGGTGACCTGCGCGCCGCGAATCCGGCGACTCTCATCGACCTTGATCTCGAGATAGGTGTCGGGGTCGAGCCAGTAAGTGAACTCGTCGCCGTCCTTCTGGGTGACCTTCAATTTGTAGGCGAGCGTGCCGTCGAAATCGTCGCGGCCGAGATACTGGACGCGGCTGCCGTCGGTGCGCGAGGCGAGCAGCGGGCCTTCGATCAGCGCTCCGTCGGCGAGCTGGCGCGCCTCGTCCGCCGACATCTTCTCGGCGTCCTTGCGGCCCTGGAAGGGGTTGACCTTCCATGCCCCGCTGCCGTCGTAGGACTGGATGACGTCGAGCCCCTGGAGGCCGAGGTCGACGCGATCGGCCGCCCCTGCGCCGACGCGTGAGCGGACCTCCTTGTAGGTGAGCTCGAAATCGCCGGGGAAGATCAGCCGCCCCTCGAAGCTGACGCTCTTCAGAGCATCGAGCGCAGCGCCGCCGCCGCGGGCTTCGAGATTCTTGGCGACGAGGCTTTGCGCGTCCTGCGCGGCTGCGGGGAAGGCTGCGGCGCCAAAAAGCAGCGCAGCAAGTGCGTGACGAGCGAACATGTGACTAGCCCCTCTTATGAGGGGGCGAGCATGGAGCCGGGGCCGGAACGAATCAAGCGTGCCTACAGCCGTTCGTCGACCGGACGATCACGTCTGTGACCCGGCGGCGCGCTCCCTGAACCATTTGGTGACGATGTACTTCGTCCCGCGCCGCACCTTCATGCCCTGATGCAGAGTCGCCGGATTAGGCCGGCCGTCGGGCAGCAGGTTGTTCCAGGCGAGCAGTTTGCCGGTCTCGGGCTCGATCGTTTTGCCGATCCGCTTGAAGCGCGTCGCGCCGCCCTGCTCGGGCTCGTTCAGGTAGATCATCGCGGTCCACATGCGCTGCCCGCGCTCGGCGGTGTGGACGTAATAATCATAGCCGCCCGGCTCGAACGTGTCGGTGTGCGGCTTGAACTCCTGCCCGGGCGCGTAGCGCTGGCCTTGCGGCGGTTCGCTGTAGTCGAGCGAAAGCCCAAGCAGCTCGGCGATCCTGGCGTCGACCTCGCCGACCACGGGATCGCGCCAGTCGAGGTCGCAGGTCTCGCTGGTGCGGAAGTTGGCGATGCCGACATCGTCGGCGAGGGTCGACGGACGCCGCTTGGCATCGATCCGCTCGATCAGCTCCAGGCAGGTTTGCGGGTCGAGGAAGCCGCGCACCACGAACAGCTCGAGCTCGCGCGTCGGCACGCGCTGCACTCCGGGCGTCGCGGCCAGCCGCTCGGCCGTGCCCTGCGCCTCAGCGGGCAGCGGCAGGGGCGAAGCTCATGTCGTGCTGCGCGATCACCGCTTTGACGACATTGTTCATCAGCGTCATGCGCACCGGCAGCGGGGTCGAGGTCTTC
>DATDDW010000019.1:0-3659 GCA_036523615.1 Sphingomicrobium sp. | reverse complement strand
GATGATCAAGGTCAAGCAGCAGCGCACCGCCGACTGCGTGGTCGGCGGCTTCCGCTATGCGGAGAAGAAGCGTGAGGTCGGTTCGCTGCTGCTCGGTCTCTACGACGAGCAAGGGCTGCTCAACCATGTCGGCTTCACCTCGGCCATTCCGGCGAAGGAGCGAACAGCGCTCACCAAGGATCTTGAAGAATTGATCGAGCCGCCCGGCTTCACGGGCAATGCCCCCGGCGGTGCGAGCCGCTGGAACACCGAGCGATCGATGGCCTGGGAGCCGTTGAAGCCCGTGCTCGTCGTCGAGGTCCGCTACGACCAGGTGACCGGCCGCCGCTTCCGCCACGGCACCGGCTTCCTCCGCTGGCGGCCCGACAAGGACCCCAAGCAGTGCACGTTCGACCAGCTCGCGCCCGAACTCAAGCCGTCCGAGCTCAAGGAGCTGTTCGGCCAATGAGCCTGCTGTTCGAGGTGCCGCTGATCGACGGCCTCAGCTACCAGGATGGGCTGATCTCCAAGGCGGAGGAACAGGCGCTGCTCGAACGCCTGCACAGCCTCGAGCTCGCGCCGTTCCGCTTCCACGGCTGGCTCGGCAACCGCAAGACGCAGAGCTTCGGCTGGCGCTATGATTTCGAGGACGCGAGCTTCACCCCGGCCGATCCACTGCCCGACTGGCTGCTTCCGCTGCGCGACAAGGCGGCACGCTTCGCCGGCGTCGAGCCCAGCGTGTTCGTCCACGTCCTTCTCGCCCGCTACGACCCGGGCGCAGGCATCGGCTGGCACAAGGACCGCGACGTGTTCGACCAAGTGGTGGGAGTGTCGCTGGGCACGCCCGCGACTTTGCGCTTCCGCCGCCGCGTCGGCAGCTCTTTCAAGCGCGCCGCGCTCGAGGTGCTCCCGCGCTCCGCTTATTTGCTCTCCGGCGAGGCGCGCCACGAATGGGAGCATCGCATTACGCCGGGCGAGCAGCTGCGCTTTTCGATCACCTTACGGACGCTGTCGGACAAGGGCCGCCGCATCGCCGCCGAACAGCAACAGGGAACGGCCCGCCAGCGCAACGGTTTTCGCGGCCATGGCGCGTAAGCTGCTGCTGCTGGCCTTGCTGCTCGCCGGCTGCTCGAAGGGCGCGGAAGCGGACCTGCAATACATCGGCGAGGCACGCTCTGCCGCCGCCGAGTGGGCGCTGATCAACGAGCAGGCGAACGAGGGCAAGCTCAACGCCACTTACGTTGCGAGCATGCACGAGTGGCTGCGCGAGGATATCCACGCTTCGCTGAAGGGCTTGTCGCAGCCCGATGCGCCTTACGCCCGCGAAATGGCGGCGCTGCTGCAGCAGCCCGACAACGCGTCCCCGCAGGCGCTTCGCGCCCATTCCGACAAGCTCAAGCAGATCGAGGACAGTTTTGAATCCGCTTGAGTTGACTCTGGGCATCATGACCGCGGTGGGCGGCTTCGTCGACATCAGCGAGCTGGTGTTCGCCGCCAAGGCGGGTTCGATGTTCGGCTATGCGCTGATCTGGGTGTTCGTGCTGGGCACCGTCGGCATGGGCGTGTTCGGCGAGATGAGCGGTCGGGTTGCCGCAATCGCCAAGCAGCCGGTGTTCAACCTGATGCGCCACCGGCTCGGATTGAAGATCGGGCTGCTCACGCTCATCGGCTCGCTGATCAGCACGTTGATCACCTGCGCCGCCGAGGTGGGTGGCATGGCGCTGATCCTCAACTACCTGACCGGATGGCCGTATCGCCTGCTCGCCATTGCAAGCGTCATCACGTTGATGGCGTCGATGTGGGTGCTCCCGTTCAAATGGATCGAGCGCACCTATGGCCTCCTCGGCCTCTTCATGATCGTTTTCGCCGTCGCGCTCGTCACTATCCACCCGCCATGGGCGCAAGTGGCAGGCGGCTTGGTCCCGCACGTGCCCTCCGGCCTCAGCTCGAAGGAACTCCTGACCTTCTCCTACTTCATCGTCGCCATCCTCAGCGCGGTGCTGTTTCCCTACGAATCCTACTTCTATTCGTCGGGCGGAATCGAGGAGCAGTGGGGCGCCAAGGACCTGCTGACTAACCGGATTACCTGCACCGTCGGCTTCGCGCTCGGCTCGTTGCTGGCCATCTCGATTCTCACCGCCTCCGCGCAGCTGTTCCGGCCGATCAATGTCGGGCCTGAAATCCCGGGAACCACCGCTCTCGAAGCGGCGATGCCCTTAGGCACGGCTGGTCTCCTGCTGGCACTGCTCGGCATGCTGTTCGCCGTAGCCGGAGCCGCGGTCGAAACCTGCATGTCCAACGCTTATGCGGTCTCGCAATTCTTCGGTTGGGAGTGGGGCAGGCACGCCAAGCCGTGGGAGGCGCCGCGCTTCACCGTCGCCTGGATCGTTGTGATGCTGGTTTCGCTGCTCATCGTCCTCACCGGCGTCGATGTGATGACCCTCGTTGAATATGCGGTGCTGTTCTCGATCATCGTGCTGCCGCTCACCTATCTGCCGCTGATGCTGCTGGCCAACGACAAGAGCTACATGGGCCAGCACGCGAACAAGTGGCTGGCGAAGGGTCTCGGGTGGCTGTTTTTCGTCATCGTCACGGCGGGCGCGATCGCCGCTGCGCCCCTCTATTTCGTGACTTCGGGAGGGCAGGGGTGAAGCCGCTCGACGACCTCAAGATCGTCAGCCAGCTGCTCGATCTGCCGATCATCGACAAGGACGAGCGCTCATGCGGCATCGTTGATGATATCGAGCTGAGCGGAAGTGCCGGCAAAGAGATGCGGATGAAGGCGCTGCTGGTAGGTCCCGGCGCTTACGAGGGCCGAATGCCCGCGTGGATGTATTGGATCGTGCGCCGCATCGCCGGTGACCGAATCGCCCGAGTGCCGGTCGATCAGATCATTGGGATCGGCAGCGTGGTGAAGCTCAAGTGTAAGGCCGAGAACCTGAAGCTGCACGTCGTCGAGGACAAGGTGCGCAACTGGATTCCGCGGGTGGGGGCGATGTGATGCGGCTTTCCGACCTGCGCGACACCAAGGTGAGAACGCTCGACGGGAAAGTGCTCGGCCGAGTGCACGAGGTGCATGTGGAGGGCGGGCGCGTGGTCGCGCTGATCTGCGGTGTGGGCAGCTTCATCGAAAGCCTGACTGCGCGCAGTCATGGCCGGCGCATTCCGTGGGAGTGCGTTCGCAAGGCCGATCGCGAGGAGATCCTGGTCGTGCCGGACCCGCCGCAGCGCAGGCCGGCGAAGAAGAAGCCTAGCGCATCTCGAACCCGGCAAGGCACTCGGCGAGCCAGCGCGCGGCGGTCAAAGCGCTAAGGTCGGTGCTGTCGAGCGGCGGGTCCCATTCGGTGAGGTCGATGAGCTTTACGCGCGGTTCGGCTGCGAGCCGGCGCACCGCGTAGAAGAAGTCGTGGCTTGTCATTCCGCCGGGACGCGCGCCCGGCGCGGCGGGAAATTGCGCGCGGTCGATCACGTCGATGTCGCAGTCGATGGCAATCGCCTCGCAATGGGCGACGTGGTCGAGCGCCTGATCGATCGCCTGCTCGATGCCGCTCGAGCGCACCTCGGCGGCGGTGATGACGCAATTGCCGGCGGCAATCGCGTCCTGGTGCATCTCCCGGCTGTTGGCGAAGCTCGCGAGCCCGACCTGGGCGATGTTGGCGCCGGGGAGGCCGTCCTCGATC
>DATDDW010000018.1:0-3518 GCA_036523615.1 Sphingomicrobium sp. | reverse complement strand
TCGGCGCGGCCGCGGCGGCAAGCAGGAGTGCAGCGATCATAGGCTCTTCTCGTAAGCGAAGCCTTCGCGGCGCGCGGCCGAGACGAAGGTGTTGCGGATGAGGCAGGCGATGGTCATCGGGCCGACGCCGCCGGGCACCGGAGTGATCGCGCCGGCGACCTCGAGCGCCTCGGCGAAGGCGACGTCGCCGACCAGCTTGCGCGTCCCATCGGGCTGCTCGATCCGCTCCTGGCCGACGTCGATCACCGTCGCGCCGGGCTTGAGCCAATCGCCGCGAATGAGCTCGGGACGGCCGACGGCGGCAACGACGATGTCGGAGCGGCGCACCGCCGCCGCGAGGTCGCCTGTGCGCGAATGGGCGATGGTCACGGTGCAATTCGCCTGGAGCAGAAGCTGCGCCATCGGCTTGCCGACAATGTTGGAGCGGCCGACGACGATGGCGTCGAGGCCGGAGAGGTCGCCGAGCTCCTGCTGCAGCAGCATCAGGCAGCCTAAGGGCGTGCACGGCACGAAGCCGTGCAGCCCGATCGCCAGCCGCCCCGCGTTCACCGGATGGAAGCCGTCGACATCCTTGTCGGGCGAGATGCGGGTGATGATCACGCGCTCGTCGACCTGGTCAGGAAGCGGGAACTGGACGAGGATCCCGTCGACGCGCGGATCGCCGTTGAGCTGCTCGACCAGCGTGACGAGCTCGTCCTGACTGACCGACGCGGGCAGCCGGTGCTCGAAGCTCTCCATCCCGGCTTCGAGCGTCGCCTTGACCTTCGAGCGGACATAAGCCGCCGACGGCGGGTGCTCGCCGACGAGCACCACGGCAAGGCCGGGAGCTCGGCCCGTCGTTTCGCGGAAGCGCGCGACTTCGCCGGCGATGCGCTCGCGCAGCGCCAGCGCCGCCGCCTTCCCGTCGATCAGCTTCGCCGTCATCCGCCGAGATAATATTGCGCGTCGATGCCCGCCAGCAGCTTCTGGAGCACCTGGATCAGGATCAGGATCACAAGCGGCGAGAAGTCGATCCCGCCGAAGTCGGGCAGCAGGCGGCGGATCGGCCGGTAGAGCGGCGCCGTCAGCCGATCTATGGCGATGGCGATCGTGCGCACGCCCTGCGAGCTGGTGTTGAGCACGTTGAACGCCAGCAGCCAGCTCAGGATCACCTGGATGATGATCACCCAGGTGAGGATGGTAAGCAGGTAGTGGATGATCTCGATGAGCGAGTGGAAGAGATACATGGCCGACGCTTAGCGGGGCGCTGTTTAGGGCGCAAACCTCTCCGGCTCGGCGACCGCGAGGATCTCGGCGAAGTCGCCGTTGGCGTCGGCCCATTCGGCGACCGGAGTCCAACCGCCGCCGAGCAGCAGCAGGCGCCCGCCGCGAAGCCCGTACTTGTGGCTGTTCTCGGTGTGGATCGACTGCCCCGCGGCAAAGCGGAAGGACTTGCCCGAGATGCTGAACTCGACGTCGCGCGTCGCCACCAGGTGCATCTCGATGCGCGAGAGGATGTCGTTCCACCGCGCCTCGTGGCGGAAGGCATCGAGCGGAATGTCGCCGTCGAGCTCGCGGTTGATGCGCTTGAGCAGGTTGAGGTTGAACTCGGCGGTGACTTTTTCGGGCTCGTCGTAAGCGGCGATCAACCGCTCGACCGGCTTCACCCGGTCCATGCCGATCAAGAGCTGGGCGCCGACGCCGAGCAGCGAGCGCCACTGGCGCAAGAGGTCGGTCGCGCTCCACGGCACGAAATTGCCGATGGTCGAGCCGGGGAAAAAGCCCAGCCTGGGCAGATGATCGAGGCCGCCGGGAAGCGAGAAGGGCCGCGCGAAATCGGCGACGACAGGGATCACCTCGAGCGCAGGGAAGCGCTGCTGGAGGTCGGCCGCGCTCTCCGCGAGATAGTCGCCCGAGATGTCGACCGGGATGTAGGCGGCGGGGGCGATCGCCTCGAGCAGGATCGGGGTCTTGGTCGCCGAGCCGGCGCCGAACTCGACGACGACCGCGCCTTTGGGCACGCGCGCGGCGATATCGCCCATGATGTCGTGCAGCAGCGCCGTCTCGGTCCGCGTCGGATAATAAGAGGGAAGGCGGGTGATCGCGTCGAACAGCTCGGAGCCGCGACGGTCGTAAAGCCAGCGCGCGGGGATCGCCGGGATCGGCGCGGCGAGGCCGGCGAGCACATCGTCGCGGAACGCTTTGGTCTGCGGATCAAGCGTTGCGAGCAAGGCGCACCCCCGTGAACTGCCAGCGCGTGGGCGGCGGGAAGAAGTTGCGGTACGAGGCGCGGCTGTGCCCGCGCGGCGTCGCGCAGCTCGCGCCCTTGAGCACGAACTGGCCGCACATGAACTTCCCATTGTACTCGCCGACCGCGCCCGGCGCCGGGGCGAAGCCGGGGTAGGGTGAAAAAGCGCTCGCCGTCCATTCCGACACGTCGCCGAAGACGCCGCCGCCCGGTCGCGCCACGACCGCTCCGGCATCGTCGAGCTGGTTGCCGAGACTCGGATCCGCCGAAGACGCGAAATCCTCCCACTCGGCTTCGGTCGGCAGGCGCGCTCCGGCCCAGCGGGCGAAAGCGTCGGCCTCGTAGTAACTGACGTGCGCGACCGGCGCGGCCCCGTCGATCTCGCGACGCCCGGCCAGCGTGAACTCGCCGCCCTCGTCGCGCCAATAGAGCGGCGCGGCGATGCCCTCGCGCTGCACCCACTCCCAGCCTTCCGACAGCCACAGGGTCGGCGTCGCATAGCCGCCGTCGTCGATGAACTCGCGCCATTCGCGGTTGCTCACGCGGCGGTTGGCGATCTCGTGCGGCGTCAGAAGCGCCTGGTGGCGAGGCCGCTCGGCATCGAAGGCGAAGCCGTCTTCGGCAGCGCCGATCTCGACCACGCCCTTGCGGCCGCGCTGCCACGCGAGCGGCTCGACGGCGAAGCAGGCGGGCCGGGGAAGCTCGCCGTAAGCCGGCTCGAGCGGGTTCTCGGCCAGCGTCGCCAGGATGTCGGTGAGGAACAGCTCCTGGTGCTGCTGCTCGTGGTTGATGCCCAGCTCGACCAGGTCGAGCGCCGCCGCAGGCAGTGAGGGAAGTGCGCGCTCGAGCGCTTCATCGACGTGGGCGCGATAGGCCCGCACTTCGTCGAGCGACGGGCGGCTGAGCATCCCGCGCCGCGGCCGCGCATGCCTGGGGCCTTCGGCCTCGTAATAGCTGTTGAAGAGGTATGCCCAGCGCTCGTCGAACGGTTGGTAGCCGGGCGCGTGGTCGCGCAGCACGAACGTCTCGAAGAACCAGGTCGTGTGCGCCAGGTGCCACTTGGCCGGCGACGCGTCGGGAAAGGGCTGGATCGTCGCGTCGGCGTCGCTCAGCGGCGCGGCGAGATCGAGCGTCAGCTTGCGCGTGGCGGCGAGCCGCTCGCCAAGCGTCTTGAGGGCCCGATCATTGTCCTCGCGCGCCATCGTCGCGCGCCCCTGCCACGAAACGGCTCTGAGGGCGAGTCGAAAGTTCCTGAAATGTTCCGCTTGTGCGGTCAGCCGCGCGTGGCGCC
>DATDDW010000017.1:0-2125 GCA_036523615.1 Sphingomicrobium sp. | reverse complement strand
GTGTCGGCGGGCGCCTGCTCGGCGGCGACTTCTTCGGCCTCGGTCGCAGCTTCGACCACCGGCTCCTCAGTTGCCGCTTCGGCAACCGGTTCCTCAGTCGGAGCGGCCGCAGCTTCGGCTGCTGCGGCTTCCTTCGCCGCCCGCTGCTCCACGCGCTCCTTCGCCTTCTCGCCGGGCTCCGCCTTCTGCGGGTTGTTGCGCGCGGGGCGCTCGCGGATGCCGGCGGCATCGAGGAAGCGCAGCACCCGGTCGGACGGCTGCGCGCCGACCGACAGCCAATGCTGGATCCGGTCGGTGTCGAGCTTCACGCGCTCGGGCGAATCCTTCGCCAACAGCGGATTATAGGTGCCCAGCTTCTCGATGAAGCGGCCGTCCCGCGCCCTGCGGCTGTCGGCGACGACGATGCGGTAATAGGGCCTCTTCTTGGCGCCGCCGCGCGAGAGGCGAATTGCTAGAGCCATGATTAAGTCTTTCCTTTCAGTACCTTGATTCACTTTTTTGAGAATTTGTCTAAACCCGGGGGCAAGTTGAACGGAGCACCGCCAAGTCCCGGGAGCGCCGCTCCGCCGGCGCCGCCGAGCCCGGGCAACCCTCCCGGTGGGAGCGCTCCCGGCGGAGCGATCCCGCCCAGCGCGCCTTCAAGTCCGCCCTTGCTGAACATCGCCGCGAGCTTGCCGAGGCCCCCCATCTTTTTCAGCCGCTTCATCGCGGTCGACATTTCCTGGTGCATCTTCAGGAGCTTGTTGATCTCCTGAACCGTCGTCCCGCTGCCCTTGGCGATGCGAATCTTGCGCTTGGCGTTGATGATCTCGGGCTTGACCCGCTCCTTCGCCGTCATCGACGAGAGCATCGCTTCCATATGGACCAGCGCCTTGCTGTTCTGCGTCTGATCCATCGCGCCTTTCATGCCTTTGAGGCCAGGCATCATCCCAGCCAGCGCGCCGAGCCCGCCCATGCGCTGCATCTGCCGCAGCTGCGCCCAGAGATCGTCGAGGTCGAACTTGCCCTTAGCCATCTTGGCCGCGAGCTTTTCGGCTTCCTCGACCTTGATCGTTTCCGCCGCGCGCTCGACCAGGCTGACGACGTCGCCCATGCCCAGGATCCGCCCGGCGACGCGGTCCGGGTGAAAGGCCTCGAGCTTGTCGATCGCCTCGCCGACGCCGGCGAATTTGATCGGCTTGCCGGTGACCGCGCGCATCGACAGCGCAGCGCCGCCGCGCGCGTCGCCGTCCATCCGCGTCAGGATCACGCCGCTAAGTTCGACCTCGCCGGCGAAGCCCCTGGCGACGTTGACCGCGTCCTGGCCGGTGAGGCTGTCGACGACGAGCAAGGTTTCGGCCGGCTTCGACGCCGCAGCGACGGCCTTCATCTCGGCCATCAGCTGATCGTCGACGTGGAGGCGCCCGGCGGTGTCGAGCAGGACCACGTCATAGGCCTGGAGCTTCGCCGACTGGATCGCTCGGCTTGCGATCTCGACCGGCTGCTGGCCCGCGACAATAGGCAACGTGTCGACCTCTGCCTGGCGCCCAAGCACCGCCAGCTGCTCCTGCGCCGCTGGCCGCGCGACGTCGAGCGAGGCCATCAGCACGCGCTTGTTCTCGCGCTCCTTCAATCGCTTGCCGAGCTTGGCAGTGGTGGTCGTCTTGCCCGAGCCCTGGAGGCCGACCATCATGATGACGGCCGGCGGACCGACCGCGAGGTTCAGCTCGGCGGTGTCCGAGCCGAGCGTCTCGACCAGCGTATCGTGGACGATCTTGACGACCATCTGCCCCGGCGTGACCGAGCGCAGCACTTCCTGTCCAACCGCCTGCTCGGTGACCTTGTCGACGAAGTCTCGCGCGACCGGGAGGGCGACGTCGCCCTCGAGCAGCGCGACGCGCACTTCGCGCATCGCCGAGCGCACGTCATCTTCGGTGAGCGCGCCGCGCCCGCGAAGCCGGTCGAATACGCTGCCGAGCCGATCGCTCAGTGTGTCGAACAAAAGTCTCTCTCCTGTCCTCAAACGCAAAATGCGCCGGCGGACGAAACCTCGTCGGCCGGCGTGCGTCCGTGGACGCTCTCGTCAATGTCTGTCCGTTAAGACGCTGGCGCGCTTAGCCGTTCAGCCCGCGAACTTCAACTCCGG
>DATDDW010000016.1:0-12060 GCA_036523615.1 Sphingomicrobium sp. | reverse complement strand
GCACTTGCTGTTGTGCCGCAATTGCCGGTGCGAGAGGCTGCGGCAGTAACGCCGGTCTTTCGCCGACTGCTCGGCGCGGTGCTGCCGCTGGAGCAGCACGCGGCACTTGCTGTTATGCCGCAGCTGGCGATGCGAGAGGCTGCGGCACCAGCGCAGGTCTTTGGCGGCCCGGTCGGCGTGGTGCTGCTGGCGAAGCAAGGCGCGGCACTTGTCGTGGTGCCGGAGCTGGCGGTGGCTGAGGCCGCGGCAGTAACGCAGCGTCCTCGCACTGGCCTGCTTGGCCGCGTGATGGCCGCGAGTCGCGCGGTGATGCGTTGCCGCGTGACTGGCGCGATGGTGCGCACGGGCGTGCGACGCCCGAGGCGTGCCGACATCGACCGTGCGGTGCGAGGGCGCACGATGCGGCATCGGCGGGAATGGCGGCGGCGGGGCCGGCGGCAGCTCGGACTGCTGCGTAGGCGCGGGTTGCGGCTGGTCCGGCGGACTCTGCTGAGCCGCTGCCGGCACCCCAAAACCAAGCGCCAAAGCCGCACAAATGAGTAGCGCTCGATTCATCAATCCCTCCACCTCTCGGGCCGAGAATAGCGGGGCGCGCGGGCAGCGCCATGGGGTTCGGAAAAGAGTTCAACCGGCGCCAAGCACGGCTTGTCTTGTGCGCCGGCCTTGCAGACTCGCGCGTCCGCCGCGGCTATGGCGCGCGAGAATGGCCCCGACCCAACCTTCAGGGCGAAAGCTCGCCGGAATCGCGCTGATCCTGCTGCTTATCGGTTTCTGGGCGGCGTTGGTCGCAAGCCTCGCGCGCTTCGTGGGCAGCTGGCCTATTCTCGTTCAGGCTCCATTCTATCTTGTTATGGGAATAATCTGGATCATCCCATTGAAACCTTTGGTAAGATGGATTGAGACCGGCTCCTTCAAAGCTGGTCGAGTGCCGCGTCATTGAAATAACTGTATTAGCTGGCTATATCACTTGAACATGGCTCAAGCACTGACTCTTTCAGGGCCGATGGACGCCGCCCGCCGCGCTGTTGCGCAGCTGAGCCTGCGCGCGTCGACGCTGTGGCGCGCCCATCCGCGCGAGGCGATCGGCGCCGCCGTGCTCGGGCTCGTCGCCAGCGCGGCCGCGCTCACCGCACTAGCCGGCACGGGTCCGCTCAACAGCCGCGCCGAGGCCGCGCCGCCGGCGCCGCCGCCGCTTGTCCTGCAGCAGCTCGCGCCCGACCAGGCGCTGAAGGTCAATGCAGAGATCCCAGTGGCCGGAGGCCCCAATCCCGCCGCTGCCCCGTTCGTGTTCAAGGGCAGCGCGACCGCGCGCGCCCAGGCGCTCACCTGCCTTGCCAGCGCCGTCTATTACGAGGCGGGCAACCAGGACGCCGACGGCCAGCGTGCCGTTGCCCAGGTGGTGCTGAACCGCGTGCGCCATCCGGCCTTCCCGGCGAGCGTCTGCAGCGTCGTCTATCAAGGTTCGACCCGGACCACGGGGTGCCAGTTCACCTTCACCTGCGACGGCTCGCTCAATCGCCAGCCCGACGCCGAGGGCTGGCAGCGCGCGCGCCAAGTCGCCGAGGCGGCGCTTGCCGGCGACGTCTACGCGCCGGTGGGCTGGGCCACGCATTATCACGCCGACTATGTCGTCCCGACCTGGGCCTCGAGCCTCGCCAAGAACGCCGTGGTCGGAGCGCACATCTTCTATCGCTGGGCCGGCGGCTGGGGGCAGCCGGCGAGCTTCGCCCAACATTATGCGGCGCGCGAGCCCGATGCGGCCGCCCTGCGCACTGCAGCACTGTCAGTGGTACACGTCATTCCCAACCTTCCCTCGGCGTCGGCCGTCGCCGAGCTGGTGAACAAAGTCCCAGGCGCCGAAGCGCTCAAGCTCTCGCCTTCGATGCGCGGCGACAAGCGTGTCGCGGTCCGCTTCAACATGGTTGCCCGCCAGGCTGCCGACGACGCCACCCACGAAGATTATTCGAAGAAGTTCGAGGTTTCGGACAACCTCAAATGGTCGCTGTCGTCAGAGACGACGGCCGACAACCAGGCGCCGCTCGGCAAGCCGGCCGCTTCGGCCCAGGCAAGCAGCACCGCCGGCACGGCCGCCGGCGCTGGAGCGGGCCACTAATCCTTATTGACGACCGGCGCCGGCTGGGCCGGGGCCAGCACGATCTCGACCTGCAGCCGAATGCGGTCCAGGCGGCCGTCGATCGCCAACGAGTCATCCGATAACGACGAGGCGGCGCTCCACTGCCGCCCGGTCACCGCAAGCTGGCTGAACGGCCCCTGGTCGCGCAGCGGATCGCGGTCCTCGAGCTGGACGACGGCATCGTCGAACGCGACGCAGCGATCGAGTAGAGTCAGGCCGGGGTCGCTGCGAAAGCGGCGCTGGCAATCGCGGCTGGCGCTGGTCAGCGCCATTTCGTCCCTGCTTCGCCAGAGCTGCAAGGCTTCGCGAACGCCGGCGTCTATCGCCCTCGCCTTGAGCGGCTGATCCATCGGATCGGCGGGCGCCGCCGTGGCGGCGAAGCGACCGAGCGGCTTGGCCGGCGCGGCGTCGGGCCACAGACTGCGCACGACGGGAGCCGCGGGACCCGTGACGAGCAGCAGCGCGCCAACGCCCGCAGCAGCGGTCATAGCGGCGACGATCCAGCCGCGATGGCGTTGCTTGTGAACCGAGAAATCCTCGTTGAACTCGAGCGGGTCGCGCAGCTCGTCACGCGAGCGGCGCAGCTGACGATAGGCGAGGTTGATTTCGGCGGCACGCACCGCATCGCCGCCTTCGCGGTCCGGGTGGTGGACTTTGATGAGCTTGCGATAGGCCTGTTCGATCGCGGCGGCATCGGCGCCCGGCGCAAGCCCGAGCGCAGCATAAGCGGATGCGTCGCCAGCCATCACCGCTGTCTAATTAACTTAAAGCAATGCGAAAAGTGGCGCGAGTGACGGGGCTCGAACCCGCGACCTCCGGCGTGACAGGCCGGCGCTCTAACCAACTGAGCTACACCCGCGTTTTTGGCGTGGCGGCGACCTAGGGTCGGGGCTGGGGAGTGTCAACCATCGCCGGCTCCATCTCGCGCCGCTCCTCGTCCTCCTCTTCGTCGGGTTCGCCGACGTGAGTTAAAGTGCCGTGCTCGAAGAGGAATCCGGCGATGTCGGGCGTCCCCGCCGCGGAGAAGACGGTCTTCATGATGATCAGCAGCGGCACCGCCAGCAGGGCCCCCGTGGTCCCCCACACCCAGGCCCAGAAGGACAGCGAGATGAGGATCGCAAGCGGGCTGATCGTCAGCCGGTGGCCGACGACCATCGGCGTGAAGAAGTTCGCTTCAACGAGGTGAAAGCAGATGAACGCCGCCGGGGGAAGCAGCGCGCCCCAGATGTCCGCGTAGGTCATCAGCCCGCCGACGAACAGCAGCAGCGCGCAGACGATCGGGCCAAGGTACGGCACATAGTTCGCCACCGCGACAATGCCGCCCCACATGATCGGTGAGGGCATGCCGAGCAGCCACAAGGCGCCGGCGGTCAAGGCCCCGAGCCCGATGTTGATCAGTGTGATCGTGCCGAGATAGGTCGAGGTCGCATCGACCACCTGCTGGATCACGCGCGCAGTGGTCAGCGCGCCTTCGAAGCTGCCGCGGCTGACGATCGTCTTCTTCCGCATCGCCGTCCACCCGGCGAGGAAGAAGAAGATCACCAGGAGCGCGAAGAACATCTGGATCAACAGATGCGGGGCGGAAGTCGCGAGCAGCCCCATCACCGAATTGGGTTCCTCGATCCTGACCGTCCGCGCATGCCCCGCCTGAGTCAGCTGGATCTGGGCGGTGATGCGGTCGATGAAACGGTCGAGGTTCTTGTAGAGGTCGAAGATCGGGGCGAGCGCCGAGCGCACCTTGGTGATCTTGGTCGGTACCTGAGCGACCCAATCGGTCGCCGGGACGACGATCGAGCCGATGGCGAAGAAGGCGAGCAGGAGGAAGATGATGACGCACATCCCTGCGGCCGGGCGCGACGGTATTCCGCGCCGCTCGAACCATTCGAGGAGCGGCACCAGGGCAATGGCGATCACCATCGCCGCGGTCACGGGCAGGAAGAATTCGGCGCCTTCGCGAAGCGCAAACGGAAAGCCGACGATAAGCCCGATGCCGGCGATCAGCGACAGACCGGCGAGCAGCCGGTCGCGCTTGGCGGTGATGGTCTCGGCCAGCGTCCGCGCTTCGTCGGAGGTGACGTCCTCCGCCTGCTGCTGCTTCCTCGTACGCGCGTCCATGGGGAGAGCATATCTGTCTGCAGAGCGCCCGACCAGCGCTTAACCGCGTGGTGCCCCTGGTCCGACTCGAACGGACACTCCGGTGAAGGAACTCGATTTTGAGTCGAGCGCGTCTACCATTCCGCCACAGGGGCACGCGGCGGTGCTTAGCTAGCGGCGCGCTCCCCGTGCGGCAACTCCAAGAGCTTACTCGGCGGGAACCGTCCCCGCGCCGAGTGGCGGCGGACCGTACTTATTGTCGCCCGGCGTCCCGGGCAGGCAGTAGAAAACGATGATCAGGATATCGGCCGCGAAGGCCAACAGCATGAAGATGCCGGCAATCCCCGCACCGGCCATCATCCCCACTCCGCCGCCTGCCGCAGCGCCGCCCATCATTGCCGCACCGCCAAGGACAAGGGCGAGGCAATAAGGAACGATCGGCAGAAGGATCCACCAGCCGCTGCGATTCGTATCGTGAAGCCGGCGGACGCCGACGGCGATCGACGGCACAATCGTCGCCAGCCACAACAAGATGGTCAGCGGTCCGTAGCTGTAGAAGATCATGTGGCCGATGCCGAGGATGCTTTCGATGATCCGTACCAGGATGAAAGCGACGACCACCGCAAGCACGTACCACCACAACTCGGGCCGCGAGGCGCGCCCGGTGAAATCGGCATATTTCTCGAGAATCGGGCGCTTTGCCCAATCGACGGGTGTCATGTTCGGATTCATGAGAGCCCCCTCCCCTGTTGATCAACGGATGCTAGCCGCATCCGTAACCAACGCCAAGATTAGTTCCGCGGTGCCTGGCGGCGATAGCTGAGCGCCTCGGCGACATGGATCCGCCCGACCTGGCTGGCGCCGGCGAGGTCGGCAATGGTCCGCGCGACGCGCATGACCCGGTGGAAACCGCGCGCCGACAAGCGCATCGCCGCGGCGGCATCGGCGAGCAGCTTGCGCCCCGGTTCGTCGGGTGTCGCGACCTCGTCCAGAAGCTCGCCGTCGGCCTCGGCATTTGTCCTGACGCCCGAGCCATTGTAGCGGTCGGCCTGGACTTGCCGCGCCGCGGCAACGCGACGAGCGACCTCGGCGCTGCCCTCCGCCGGCGGCGGCAACGTCAGGTCGGCAGCAGAAACCCCCGGCACCTCCACATGCAGGTCGATGCGGTCGAGCAAAGGGCCCGAGACGCGGGCCTGGTAGTCGGCCGCGCAGCGCGGCGCGCGGCTGCAGGCCAGCGCCGGATCGCCGAGATGCCCGCAGCGGCACGGGTTCATCGCCGCGACGAGTTGAACGCGGGCCGGAAAGGTGACGTGGGTATTGGCGCGAGCGACGCTGACGGAGCCCGTCTCGAGCGGCTGGCGCAGCGAATCCAGCACCGGTCGCTGGAACTCCGGGAGCTCGTCGAGGAACAGCACGCCGAGGTGAGCGAGGCTGATCTCGCCCGGACGCACGCGGAGGCCCCCGCCGACCAGCGCGGGCATCGAAGCGCTGTGGTGTGGGGCGCGGAACGGCCGGCGACGGCGGATTTTCCCGCCGTTCAATTCGCCGGCGACCGAAGCGACCATAGACACTTCGAGCGCCTCCCGGCTGGAGCGGCGGAAGGATGCCGGGAAGGCACGCCGCGAGCAGCGACTTCCCCGCTCCGGGCGGGCCGCTCATCAGGAGGTTGTGGCCACCGGCAGCGGCGATCTCGAGCGCTCGCTTGGCGACTTCCTGGCCCTTGACCTGGGCGAGGTCGGGGCCGCCGTCGGGCGGCTCCGCCTCGGCCGGAGCAGGGGCGGCCACCAACGACGTTCCTTTCAGGTGCGCGAGCAGCGCGAGCAGGTCGGGCGCGGCGATAACGTCGAGCTGGCCCGCCCAGCTCGCCTCGCTGCCCTGCGCCGCGGGACAAATCAGCCCCTTGTCGAGCGAAGAAGCGTGAATCGCGGCAAGGAGGACTCCGGGAGAGGCGGCGATGCGCCCGTCGAGGCTGAGCTCGCCGACCGCGACATATTGCGACAGTGTCTCCGCGTCGGTCGCACCGATCGCCGCGAGCAGGCACAGAGCGATTGGGAGGTCGTAGTGCGAGCCTTCCTTGGGCAGGTCGGCCGGCGAGAGGTTGACGGTGATCCGCTTGGGCGGAAGCGCGAGCCCGATGGCGGCGAGCGCCGCCCTCACCCGCTCGCGGCTCTCGGCGACGGCCTTGTCCGGGAGCCCGACGATCACAATCGCGGGCAAGCCGGATTGAGAGCTGCACCTGCACCTCGACGGCGCGGGCCTCGAGGCCGAGGTAAGCGACAGTGGCGACGGTCGCGGCCATCAGGCCCCGTCCCCCGAACAGCCAAACCTGTGCAGACAACCCCCTAGCTCGGCACCGGAGAGGCTAAACCGCTCTGGACCTTTCCCGCAAGCGGCTTGCGCCGCGCGAGGTGTATCACCAAATCAATACGCATGATCACGCGCAGACAATGGCGCCGCTTCATGGACAAGCCCATCGTCGAGTGGGCGCTGTTCGCCGCCGGCGTGCTGCTGGTCCTGCTCGGCCTCCTGCTGGCGCCGCTTCCCGGCCCCGGCGGAATCTTCCTTATCGCTCCGGGCGCAGCTTTGATCCTCAAGACCAGCATGTGGGCGAAGCGCCATTATGTGCGCGTGAAGCGCTGGCAGCCGAAGGCCGGCCGCCTCATGGACCGGGCGATGCGGCGACCGAGCGCGAGGCGGCGCGAGGCGGCCTGCAAGGCCGCTGAAGCGGGCTCCCGCAATTGACTTCGCGAGGCCGCTCCACTATCGGGGCGCACGACAGCGGCTGCCTCCTGGGCGGCCCTTTTTCTTTGAATTTCGAGGCATGAGCGATGAAGCGCACCTTCCAGCCGAGCAATCTCGTCCGCAAGCGGCGTCACGGGTTCCGCGCCCGCATGGCGACCGTGGGCGGGCGCAAGGTGCTGAACTCGCGGCGCGCCCGCGGCCGCAAGAAGCTCAGCGCCTAATCACGATCCGCAAGCGCGCCGATTTCGTCGCGGCGAACGGCGGCGTGCGCATTTCGACGCCCGGATTCCTGCTCCTCGTCCGCGACCGTAAGGATGCAAACCCGACGATGCGCGTCGGCTTCACCGTGACCAAGAAGATCGGTGGGGCGGTCGTGCGCAACCGGATGAAGCGGCGCTTCCGCGCCCTCGCCCGGGAAGTCGTCCCTTCGAAGGGCGTTGCTGGCGCCGACCATGTGATGATCGGCCGCGCCAGGGGCGTCGAACGCGATTTCTCGCTGCTTCGCGCCGAGCTGGCCGGTGCGCTCGACAAGGCGCGCCGGTGATCGCGCGCGCGATGATCCTGGTCGCCAAGGCGTGGCAGAAGGGCCCTTCGCAAGTGCTTCCGCCAAGCTGCCGCTACCGGCCGAGCTGCTCGGCCTATGCGATCACCGCAATCGAACGCTATGGCGCGGCTCGCGGAGGCTGGCTGGCGCTGAAACGCATCTGCCGCTGCCATCCGTGGGGCGGCCAAGGCTACGACCCGGTACCCGAGAGGATCGACGCGAAGTGAACGACAGCAAGAATTTGATCCTCGCGGTGGTGCTGAGCGCGCTCGTGCTCCTCGGCTGGAGCTGGGCGGCGAACAAATATTTCCCGACGGCCAACCCGCCGAGCACCAAGGTCGAAGGTGGCAAGCAGCAGCCCCTGCCCCAGGCCAACGCTCAGCCGTCTGCACCTTCGACGCCCAAAGCGACGCAAACCGTCGCCGCGGCGCTCGCGGCGAGCCCGCGCGTGAGCATCCGCACCCCCTCGCTCATGGGCTCGATCAACCTCAAGGGCGCGCAGATCGACGATCTGCTGCTGCTCAACCAGAAGCAGACGATCAGCCCGCTGTCGCCGCCGGTGCGGCTCCTCTCCCCGCTAGGTGCGCCAGGCGCGTACATCGCCGAGTTCGGCTGGGTCGCCGAGGGCGCGCAAACCCCGGACCTCAACACCACCTGGACTGCGGACAAGCAAGCGCTGGTGCCGGGCCAGCCGGTGACGCTCAGCACCCAGATGCCGGACGGCACCCGCTACCAGATCAAGTTCGCGGTCGACGACGGCTATCTCTTCACGGTCCAGCAGAGCGTCCTCAATGGCTCGGGCAAGCCGCTGAGCGTGCGGCCGATCGGGCTGGTTAGCCGCTCGAGCCAATCGGCCGACCAGTCGAGCTGGACCAATCACGTCGGCCCCATCGGCGTGTTCGACGGCAAGGCGAACTACAAGATCAACTGGAAGACGCTCGACCAGGGAACGACGGAGACCTTCGACAACGCCAGCGGATGGCTCGGCTTCACCGACAAATATTGGCTGACCGCGTTGGCGCCGCTGGGCGCGGTAAACAGTGAGTTCCGCAAGAGCCCGAGCGGCGGCTACCAGGCCGATTATGCCGCAGCGCCGGCAGTCGTCGCTCCCGGCCAGACGGTGACGGCGCAGACGCGGCTGTTCGCCGGGGCCAAGGAGAAGGCGTGGCTCGACCGCTACGAGGATGCGGGCATCCCCAAGCTGTCCAAGTCGATCGACTGGGGCTGGTTCGAATTCTTCATGCGGCCGATCTTCGACCTCTTGATGTTCCTGTTCCACACCTTCGGGAACTTCGGCGTGGCGATCATCGCGCTGACCTTCATTGTTCGCGCGGTGCTCTTCCCGGTCGCGCAGAAGCAGTTCCAGTCGATGGCCGCGATGCGCAAGCTGCAGCCGAAGATGAAAGCCATCCAGGAGCGCTTCAAGGACGACAAGCAGCGCCAGCAGCAGGAGATCCTGAAGCTCTACCAGGCGGAGAAGGTGAACCCGGCCGCGGGGTGCCTGCCGATCGTGATCCAGATCCCGATCTTCTACGCGCTGTACAAGACGCTGCTGGTCAGCGTCGAAATGCGCCACCAGCCGTTTATCGGCTGGATCAAGGACCTATCCGCGCCCGACCCGCTGACACCAGTCAACCTGTTCGGGCTGCTGCACTTCGCTCCGCCGGCGTTCCTCGCGATCGGCGTGCTGCCGATCCTCGTCGGGGCGACTCAATGGGTGTCGATGAAGCTCAACCCGCAGCCGATGGACCCCGCGCAGGCGCAGGTCTTCGCCATCATGCCGTGGGTGCTCGTGTTCGTCATGGCCCCATTCGCCGCCGGGCTTCAGCTCTACTGGATGACCAACAACGTGCTGACCATCGCTCAGCAATGGTGGCTGTACCGCAAGTTCGGGCTGCACCTGTCGGACACCCACCCGGTACACACATGAGCGCTCACGCGGACGAGGAGCTGGCCGAACGGGCGCGCAAGCTGTTCGCCGGCCCGGTCGAGTTCCTGAAATCCGCTCCCGAGCTCAAGTTCCTGCCCGAACCCGACGTACCCGAGATCGCCTTTGCCGGACGCTCGAACGTGGGCAAAAGTTCGCTTCTCAACGCGCTCACCAGCCGCAAGACGCTGGCGCGCACGTCGAACACGCCAGGACGGACGCAGGAGCTGAACTTTTTCGATGTCGGGCAGCCTCTACAGCTGCGCCTGGTCGACATGCCGGGCTACGGCTTTGCCGAGGCACCGAAGGATCTGGTGAAACGGTGGCGCAACCTGGTGAACAATTACCTGCGCGGCCGGGCGGCCCTGAAGCGGGCGCTGGTGCTGATCGATTCGCGCCACGGTCTCAAGGACGTCGACCGCGAGGTGCTGGACATGCTCGACGAAGCCGCGGTCAGCTATCACCTCGTGCTCACCAAAGGCGACAAGGTGAAGCCGTCGGCGCTCGGCGCCCTTTACGAGACGACGCTGACGGAGGCGGCGAGGCATCCGGCCGCGCATCCCACGATCTTCACCACGTCGAGCGAAACCGGTAGCGGCATCGCCGAGTTACGAACCGCAATCCTCGAAGCGGCGACCTCCTAGGGAGACGCATGTGTTCAAGCTGATCATCGGCAATCGCGCTTATTCGAGCTGGTCGATGCGCGGCTGGCTGGCGTGCAAGCAGTCGGGCGAGCAGTTCGAGGAATATGTCGTCCCGCTGTTCGACGCCGAATGGGAGAAGCGGCGCGAAGGAGACGAGTTCGCGCCGTCGCTGGGCAAGGTGCCGATCCTGTGGGACGGCGAGTGCGTCGTCTGGGACAGCCTGGCGATCATCGAGTTCCTCGCCGATCGCTACGGCGACGCTTTCTACTGGCCCGACGACGAAAGCGCCCGCGCGGTGGCCCGCTCGATGTCGGCCGAGATGCATTCGGGCTTCGCCAACCTCCGCCGCGAGCTGCCGATGAATGTGCGCAAGAGCTTCCCGCCCAAAGAACTGAGCGGTCCCGTAAGGGACGAGATCGACCGGATCCTGCAGCTGTGGGCGCAAGCGCGGGCGCGCTGGGGCGGCACCGGCGATTTCCTGTTCGGCGAATGGGGCGCGGTCGACATGATGTATGCCCCCGTCGTCACGCGGCTGATCACCTATGGCGTCGGCGTGCCCAATTTCGCCGGCATCTACATGAAGGCCGTGCTGTCGCACCCGCACGTGGCCGAATGGATCGACAAGGCACAGGACGAGCCGTGGGTGATCGAGGAATATGAGGTCGGCAAGGCGGCTTAGCCGCCGGGCTTCGTCCCGTAGGGGGTGCCGTCCTTGTGCACGAAACCCTTCTCGTTCCACATCATGTCGATGTCCGAGTAGCCGCCGCCGCGATCGATCCCCGCACTGACGCAGACGAAGCTGCACGGCTCGGCGGAGCGGTTGATCAGGTGATGGCCGTTCCGGACACCTTTGGCCCACGCGACGATGTCGCCGGACTTGAGCTCGGTCTCGCCCTCGTCCTCGACCAAAACGGCGGCGCCGGTGAGCATCACCAGCAGCTCGTCCTCGCCCTCATGCCAGTGGCGCTGGCTCGACCAGGCGCCCGGCTCCAGCACCACATGGCGCGCGCCGAGGTCAGTGAGACCGGCAGCTTCGGCGACCTTGCGCTGCCAGCGCCCCTCGACCGGCTCATCGAACGGCGGGGGGTAGCCGGTGCGGTTGGTCTGCTCGAGCGCTTCGAGATCGATCTTCGGCATGGCGCCTGTCTAACGGCAGTAGGCGGCGCTTAGAAGTTCCCCTTGATCGACAAGGTGAACAGCGGCCCGACGAGCTGGTTGTGCTTCTCGATGAACAGTAGCGGCGTGCGGTCGCGGTAGCCCTGCCACACCTTGCGCCATTCGAGGTGGCGCCCGTTGAAGATGTTGTCGACCGACAAGCGGACCTTCATTCCGTAGACGTTCTTGTCCTCGACGTAGAAGCCGACGATCCACGGGATGTCGAGCGTCTGGTCAATCTCGGTCAAATAGTAGTTGGTGATGTAGTGCTGGTACTGGACGTAGCTGCTCCAGGCGATCTGCGTATGCGGGATGTCGTGGCGGATCTGCAGGCTGCCCATCACATCGTTGATGCCGCTGATGGGGCGGCTCCGGCCGGTCAGCGGATCGCGCACCTTGGTCCATTCGGCCATGAACGTCGCGTCGAGCTTGGCTCCGGTCCAGCCGATCGGATCGAAATTGATCGTGCTCGTGCTCTGGAAGCCCAAGCGATCGGCATGGGGCAGATTGCCGACGCCCTGCTCATTGTCGCCGATGGGGATGAAATCGACGATGTCCGAGACGTCGTAGTAGTGAAGCGTGAGGTCGGTCTTGCCCCAGCGGCCGAGGTCGTGGGCGAAATCGGTCTCGATCTCCCAGCTCTGCGGCGGGACGAGCTGGGGATTGCCGGCATTCTCGCGGCCGACGCTGAGCTGCGGCTGAGCGAGGAAATCGTAGAAGCTGATCTGGCCGACGCGGCGGCGGAGCTTGAGGCTCACGTCCCAGCTCTTGTTCGGGTGCCAGCCGAAGACGACGCTTCCCTTGGGCCGGAAGAATTTGC
>DATDDW010000015.1:0-9830 GCA_036523615.1 Sphingomicrobium sp. | reverse complement strand
GTCGGTAACGCTGATCTTCACATAATCCCCGGCGCGCACGTCGCCGACCTCGTTGGCGGCGAGCTTCACATTCTCTGTCGCGATCCTCAGCAGCCCCTCGCCGTCCATCGCGTCGCGGGCGTTCACTGCAAGATTGACGATGGCGTTCTCGAGCTGATGCGGGTCGACGTAGATCGGCCACGTGTCCGGGTCGACATCCACCTCGAGCCGGATGCGCTCGCCAAGCGTCCGGTCGAGCAGGTCGGACATGCCGCGGATCAGCTCGGTCGAATCGACGCGCTCGGGGAGCAGCGGCTCGGACCGGGCGAAGGACAGCAAGCGGCGGGTGAGGGCGGCGGCGCGCGTCGCCCCTTCCATCGCATTGTTGAGATGCATCATGATCTCGCGCCGCGGGCCGTTGAGGCGGCGAAGCGCAAGGTCGATTCCGCCCACCACGACGGCGAGCATGTTGTTGAAGTCGTGGGCGATGCCGCCGGTCAATTGTCCGACCGCCTCCATCTTCTGCACCTGGCGGAGCTGCGCCTCGGCCGCCTCGCGCTCCATCGCTTCGGACTTGAGCGCCTGGTTCGCCTCCCACAGCTCCTGCGTGCGCTCGCGCACCGCCTGCTCAAGCGCTTCGGCGCGTTCCGCCTCGGTTTCCGCCTGACGCCGAGCGACGGCGTTCTGGCGCAGCGCCTGCACCGCGACGACTCCAAGGAAGATCGCGCCCAACCCGACGACGACGCCGAGCCAGCTTAGATAATCGGTGAACTCGTCGGCCTGGGCCGAGAAGATCTGGCTTTGCTCGATCTTGCCGGCGAGCGATTGGCGCTCGGCGCGGATGATGTCCTCGAGCTTGTTGTCGAGAGCCTCCCCCGACCCCTTGGTCGCCGCCGCATAATAATAGCTGATGCCTGCATCACCCTGCTTGGCCAGCGCCGCCTGTGCAGCCAGCGCGAGCTCGTTGCCGCGCTGAAGGTACAGCGCCTTGAGCTCGGCAACCCGCCGCTGCTGCTCGGGGCTGTTGCGCATCAGGCCCTTGAGTGTGTCGATCTGCGAACCGGCAAGCTGCCAGTCGCTCGAATAGACGTTGCCGCTGGTGCGGACATTCTCGTCGAGCACGAAGCGCGCCAGCGCGGCCTCGGAGCGCGAGACGTTGGCGCTGACGTTGCGCACCACCAGCGCGACCTCGTAGGCGTGGCGCTCCGCGCCGAGCGCCTGCTCGCGCGCGTCGTTGGCGAACTTCACCAGGAAGACCATGCCGACCAGGATCAGCGCAGCGAAGAGTCCCGCAGCCGCAGCGCCCCCGCGACGCCAGTCGAACCGGATCTCGCCCTCGTCCCCGACCCCGATCATGGGGCCAGTCTAGACCCGTTAACCTTTTGACGAAAGACAAAGGTTCCGGGCAATTCTTTCAGCTTATGCAACCCGTTGCACGGCCTGCCGCAGCGAACATGCCCAAAATCTCGCCGACCTGCTCCTCGCTGTGAAGAGCGCACAGCGAGCAGCGCAGCAGGGTCATGCCCGCGGGGGTTGCCGGGGGACGGGCGAGGTTGACGTAGAGGCCCTCCTCGAGCAGCGCTTCCCACATGGCGGCGCCGGTCTCGAGGTCGGGCATAATGACAGCGATGATCGCCGATTGCGGCTCTTGGGTGCCGAGCGTGAAGCCGAGCTGGCGAAGGCCGGCGTGCAGGCGCTTCGAATTTTCCCACAGGTGCGCGCGCTTGTCGGCGGAATCCATGAGCTTGCGGATCGAGGTCGCGGCCGTGGCGACCACGCTCGGCGGCAGCGAGGCGGTGAAGACGTAGGAGCGGCAAACGAGCCGCAGGATCTCGAACTTGGGGTGGTTAGAGACGCAGAAACCGCCGACGGTGCCCACCGACTTGGAGAAGGTGCCGATGATGAAGTCGACGTCGTCGATCACCCCCTGAGCCTCGGCGACGCCGCGGCCGTGCTCGCCGATGAAGCCCATCGAATGAGCCTCGTCGACCAGCACCATGGCGCCATTGGCCTTTGAGACTGCGACCATCTCGCGCAGCGGCGCCACGTCGCCGAGCATCGAATAGACGCCTTCGAGGACGACCAGCTTACCCGCACCCTCGGGAATCCGCTTAAGCCGCTTTTCGAGCGCTTCGATGTCGTTGTGGCGGAAGGGCACGATCTGCGCATTGCCGAGCGCGCAGCCGTCGTAGATCGAGGCGTGGCTGTCGATGTCGAGGACGATGTAGTCCTCCTTGCCGGCAATCGTCGAAATGACGCCGAGGTTCGCCTGGTAGCCGGTCGAAAAGACCATGGCATGGTCCATGGCGTAGAAGTCCTTGAGCGCCTGCTCGACCGCCTTGTGCCCGACATAGGTGCCGTTGAGCACCCGGCTGCCGGTGGTGCCGGAGCCGAACTCGTCGAGGGCCTTCTTGCCCGCCGCCACCACGTCGGGATCGAAGGTCATCCCCATATAATTGTAGGTGCCGAGCAGAATCGTGCGCTTGCCGTTGCACATGGCGACGGTCGGGCTTTCGACCTTCTCCATCACCAGGTTGAACGGGTCGGTGAGCCCCGATTCCAGCAGCGCCGCGCGCTGCTCGATCAGCGGGTCGAACTTCGAGAAAAGGTCGCTCACTTGCCTGCCGTGAGCCGCTGCAGCGCGTCGACGAGCTGGCCGACGGTCTCGATTTCGGCCTGCATGTTCATCGAGATGATGACGTCGAACTCGTCCTCGATGTTGGCGACGAAATCCAGGACCGTGAGGCTGTCCCACTCGAGGTCCTGGGCGAAGCGCGTGGCCTCGCTGATCGCCACGCCCTTCTTGTTGAACGGCTCGATCAGTTCGACGGTCTTGGCGTAGGTCTGCTCGCGGTCGGACATAGGCTCGCGCTCGTTAGTGTTCGCCCCCCTCATAAGCAACGCAATCCGGCGCGATTGCGGCACCCATCGGGCCAACTAAAGCCAGCCCTGCGCCTTGTACCAATCGGCCGTTTCCTTAAGGCCCTGCTCAGTGCCAATTGCCGGTCGCCACAGCTCAGGCGCGGCGGAGCGGTTGGGTTCGACCACCCAGTTGCGGTGCGAGAAATAAGCCGCGCGGTCGACAGTGAGCTTGGCGCGGGGCCCGCGCACCAGCTGATCAGCGCGAGCGGCCAGGCGCAGCAGGATCCCGGGCGAGGAGACGATTGCGGGCCTGGTACCGACCGCGCGGCCGAGCGCTCGGGCGAACTCGCGGTGGCTCCAGCCGCCGGCCTTGCCGTCGTCGGGCTCGATCAGCACGCCCGAGGGTGCCGGGTAAGCGCAGAGCGCAAGCAGAAGCTGCGCCAGATCGTCGACATGGATCACCGAAACCCGCCCGCGCGAAGGCATCAGCATCAGCCCGAGCTTGGCCATGCGGAACAGCTCGAGGGTCTCCTTGTCGCCTGGGCCATAGACGGCCGGAGGGCGCACCAGCGCCCAGTCGAGCCCCGAGCTCATCACCAGGTCCTCGGCCTTGCCCTTCGACGCGCCATAGAGTGACAGCTTCGGTTCGCGGGCGGCGAGCGAGGAGACGTGGACGAACCGCCGAACGCCGCCGGCGGTGGCGGCAGCGAGCATCGCCAGCGTTCCGGCGACATTGCCGAGCTCGAACGCCGCGGCGGTGGGCGAGGAGATCACGCCGGCGACGTGAACCACGGCGTCGGCATCGCCGACCAGCCGCTCGAGCGCGGCACGATCGCTAAGGTCGCCCGCGATCCACTCAACGCCCTCGCGCTCCGGCTGGTCACGGCGGGTCAGTGCCTTGAGCTGGTGACCCGTGCGCAAGGCGACCTCGATCAGGTGCGAGCCGACGAAGCCGGTGCCGCCGGTGACCGCCAGCTTCATAAAGGCGACCAGGGCTTCTCGTCTGCTGCCGGCGCGTGCTCCTCCGCAGCAGCTCCCAACCGCTCGATAATCGCGTCGAGCAACGGCTCCATGCCCTCTTCAAGTGGAGCGGAGATGGGGAACACCTTGGACCCCGCTGCTTTTTCGAGCGCCTTCACGGCCTTCGCGCGCGCCTTGCCGTCAAGCAGGTCGGACTTGGTCAAAGCGACGATCTCCGGCTTCTCATCGAGGCCAGCGCCATAGCTGTCGAGCTCGGCGCGGACGGTGCGCCACGCTTCGGCCGGGTCCTCAGAGTCGGCGGCGACCAGGTGCAGCAGCAGCCGCGTGCGCTCGACGTGGCCCAAAAAGCGATCGCCGATGCCCGCGCCTTCGGCCGCGCCTTCGATCAGGCCCGGAATGTCCGCGATGACGAACTCGCGGCCCTTGTGCCGCACGACGCCGAGCTGCGGGCGAAGCGTGGTGAACGGGTAATCGCCGACCTTGGCCGCGGCATTGCTGACCGAATTGAGCAAGGTCGACTTGCCGGCATTGGGCAGCCCGACGAGCCCGACATCGGCGAGCAGCTTCAACCGCAGCCACACCCACATCTCTTCGCCTGCCTCGCCGGTCTGGTGCTGGCGCGGAGCACGGTTGGTCGAGCTCTTGTAGCTGGCGTTGCCGCGTCCCCCCATGCCGCCCTTGAGCAAGGTGACGCGCTGGCCGGGCTTGGTGAGATCGGCAAGGAGCGAGCGTTCCTCGTCGTCGGCGAGGACCTGCGTCCCGACGGGAACCTTGATGACCAGGTCCTCGCCCCCCGCACCGGTGCGGTTGGAACCGGCACCGCCCTTGCCCCGCGGAGCACGGAAGTGCTGGGTGTAGCGAAAGTCGATCAGCGTATTTAGGCCCGGCACCGCCTCGAAGACGACGTCGCCGCCCTTGCCGCCGTCGCCGCCGTCGGGGCCGCCGAACTCGATGAACTTCTCGCGCCGGAACGAGACCGCGCCCGCGCCGCCTGCGCCCGACTTCACGTAGATCTTGGCCTGGTCGAGGAAATGCATTGCAGGCGTGCGGTTACGCGATGCGGCAGGGCAGGGGAACCTTAGGTGCCGCTGATGCTGATCTCAGCCCCGTCGGGATCGACGAAGCGGGCGATGCGCGTGCCGTGGACGACCGTCGGTGGGCTGGTGAAGCGCAGGCCCTGCGCCTGGCCGGCAGCGTAGAAATTGTCGATGTCTTCGGTGCCCAGGCCGAGCTGGACTGAGCCCGCCGGATTATCGTCGGACGCCGGGTGGAGCGCGAGGACGGTCGCGCCGGTCTCAAACTCGCTCCAGAACGGCGACTGGAAGCGCAAAATGAGCCCCAGCGTGTCGCGGTAGAAAGCGACCGCCGAGTCCATGTCGCTGACGAACTTGATTGCGTAGTTGAGGCGCATTGTCGTCGCCCTCTCTTAAGTGTGGTCGGTCTTCTCTTGCGGATGGTGCGGGACGATGATCAGCGTCCGGTCTTCGACCCGCCATGATTGAAGCTTGGAGAGGAAGTTCATCCCGAGCACGTCGAGGCCGCCGAGGCCCGGCGCGGTCACCACGCGCAAGTTGCGCGCGACGATATTGCCGATGCGCAGCTCGTCGATCGCGCCAGTATGCGCCGGCGTCAGCCCATTGGCGGTGCGCAGCATGACCGGGGTTAGACCCACGCCCGCCTTGATGTGCGCCGCGCTGGCCGTGTCCTCCGATAGCGCGGTGACGGTCGCGCCGCTGTCGATCAGCATGCGGCGTCGGACGCCGTTGACGGAGGCGAGGACCCAGAAATGGCCGTCGCTGCCCATGCGCACCCTCAGCTCGTTCCCCGCGACCTGCTGATCGTCGAGACCGAGGCCGGCGGTCAGCCGCGATAGCTCAGGCACATAGGGTGCCTGCTGCAGCACGATGAAGATGAAGAAGGCCAGCAAGGCCAGCGAGAACAAGGTGCGGAAGATGCGACCGACGAACGGCAGCCGCTGCAGAAGGCCGATGAGGAGCGCTGCGCCGATCGCGTAGAGCGCGATATGCTGCCATTCGGGGTAGGTCGCGGGCATTTTTCAATCGAGCTTTGCTGCCGCCGCGAAATAGCCCTCCTGAACCGCCGAACCAAGCGGCGGTCGCCGGAGAAGCGGCAACCTACCGATACCCAGCCGAAACCATAGGCACTTCAGCGATTTGGCCGCGTTTCTAACAAAGATTAGTGACCGAACCGCCTTGATGATGCCCGAGCGTATCGTTGCCATTGGCCTCCTGACCGAGCGCGACCTCAGTTTGCTCGGCCCGACCTTCAATCGCGTCTGGCCGGCGGAGGAAGCACCCCAGTTCGACGAGCTTTTGCGCGCGATCGACGAGGCCGACCGGGCCTTGAAGCGAGCGAAGCCGGAGCGGCAGAAGTAGCCGCTGGCGGTCAGCTCGCGAGGTCGATCAGCATCGCTCCCGAGGCCGCCGCCATGACTGCGGTCGCGGCCCAGCCGAAGACCATTAGGATCGGACGCTCGGTGAACCGTCCCATGATCTCCTTGCGATGAGCGACGATCATCATCGCCACCATGATCGGCACCGCAGCAACGCCGTTGAGCACCGCGCTCCAGAACAAAGCCTTGATCGGGTTCATCCCCGACCAGTCGAGCGCGACCCCGACGACCATCGCCGCAACGATGATCGAATAGAAGCGCGACGCCTGCGACGGCTTGTATTCGAGGCCGCTTTTCCAGCCGCGCGTCTCGCTGAAGGCGAAAGCGGCTGAGCCGGCGAGCACGGGTACCGCCAGTAATCCCGTGCCGATGATGCCGATAGCGAACAGCCCGAACGCGAAGCGGCCGGCGACCGGGCGCAGCGCGTCGGCGGCTTCCGCGGCTGTGGCGATGTCCCGGTTCCCACCGGCATGAAGCGTCGCCGCCGTAGCCAGGATGATGGCCAGCGCGATCAGATTCGAGAAGGCCATCCCGACCAAGGTATCGATGCGGATCCGGCGGAACTCCCGCGCCGCTTGGCGCGGAGCCGTCTTGAGCGCTTTCTGCTTGGGCTCGACGGCGACTTCCTCAGCCTCCTGCGAGCTCTGCCAGAAGAACAGGTACGGGCTGATCGTCGTGCCGAACACGGCAACGATGGTCAACAGTGCTGGTCCGCTGGAGTCATGCGGGATGAGGAGGCCCCGCAACGCCTCCGACCAGTCGACGTGGACGAAGAGCAGGACGGCGACGTAGGCGAACAGCACCAGCGTCAGCCATTTCAGGATCTGCGAATATTGCCGGTAGGGGATGAACACCTGGAGCAGCGTCGAGACGAGCGCGAAAAGAAGGACGAAGACGTGTGCACCGGCCCCGGTGACGAGGGTCGCCGCCGCGGCCATCGCCGAAAGGTCGGCGCCGATGTTGAACACGTTGGCTGCGAGCAAAATGGCGACGAGCAGCGTGACCAGGGGCCGGGGGAAGAAGCGCGTGAAGTTCTTGGCCAGCCCGGCGCCGGTCACCCGGCCGATGTGCGCGCTGACCAGCTGGACGGCGGCCATCAGCGGGTAGGTCAGCAGGATCGTCCATAATAGCCCGTAGCCGAACTGCGCCCCGGCCTGCGAGTAAGTGGCGATGCCGCTGGGATCGTCGTCGGCCGCGCCGGTCACCACGCCTGGCCCGAGCTCGTCGACCAGCCGGTCGGCGCCGCGGCCAAGACGTTCGAACGTGCCCTCCCGCTTCCCCATCAGCCGAGGCTAACACGGTCGTTGGCGACCGCAAGCAAGCGCTTCGTCTATGCGGCGAGCGCGTCCGCGTTTTCGGCCACCTCGGCGCGCAGCTGCAGCCGCATCAGCCGAGCAGGAATCTCTTCGCCGCGCGCGCAGCTCATCCGCGGCGCGACAATGCCGAGCTGTTGGAAACCGAGCTTCTCGAGCACTCGCGCCGAAGCCGGATTGTCGAGGAAGTGCGAGGCTTCGAGCTGCTCGAGGCCAAGCGTTCGAGCGATGTCGATCAGCGCGGCGCAGGCCTCGGTGGCGATGCCGTGGCCCCAGAATGGCCTTGTGATCCAGTAGCCAAGCTCGATGGCGCCCGAGGCACGGCGGCCGAGCCCGCACGAACCGACCAGCTGTGGGGCGCCGCTCGTGCGCTGAAAGATCAGGAGCGAAGGGAGGACCGGGTCGCGCGGGCGCGCCAGAAAGGCCTCAGCGTCGCGCAGGCCGTAAGGCCAGGGAACGACGGCGAGGTTGCGTACGATCGCGCGGTCGGCGATCGCCATGGCAAGCGCCGGCGCGTCCTCCGGGAACCCGGGCCTCAGCAGCAATCTTGGCGTTCTCGCGAACATCTTCCTTCTCCTCGCCCGCGGCCGCTTTAGCGACTGCGTGTGACAGCTTCGGGAGAAGGCAAAGAAAAAGGGGAACTCCCTTCCGGGGGCTCCCCTTCTCCCTCTTGGCTTTGATCTTTCAGATCTCGTCCGGGCCGCCCCCTTGTGGGAACGGTCCCTTTCTGACCGTTCCTATTTGCTCGCTTCCGTAATCGGCATCACGTGGACGAACTTGCGGCCCAGCTTGCCGTCTCGGAAAGCGACGCAACCGTCGGTAAGGGCAAAAAGCGTATGATCCTTGCCCAGGCCGACGTTGTCGCCCGGGTGCCACTTGGTGCCGCGCTGACGCACGATGATGTTGCCGGCGAGGACGGATTCCCCACCGAACTTCTTCACGCCGAGGCGCTTGCTCTCGCTGTCGCGGCCGTTGCGGGACGAGCCGCCTGCTTTCTTATGTGCCATGACTGATTACTTCTTCTTCGGAGACTTCTTGGCAGCGCCCTTAGCAGGTGCAGCATTTTCTGTCGACGGGGTTTTGGCCGCGGGCTTCTTGGCTGGAGCCTTCTTGGCTTTGGGCTCCGCAGCACCGGCCGCGTCCGCGTCGTTCGGGGCCGGATTTTCGGTCGGAGTGCCGGCAACCTCGAGCGCCTTTTGCTCGGCCGCCGTGGTTTCGGCGGTTTCCTTCGCATGCGCACCAGGCTTGGCGGCTTTGGGTGCCGACTCCGTCTTCGGGGCGGCTTCGGCCTTCGGCGCCGCCTTCTTCTCGGCCTTGTGATCGCCGATCGCGACGATCTTGAGGATCGTGTGCTGCTGCCGGTGGCCCTTTTTGCGGCGATAGTTGTGGCGGCGGCGCTTCTTGAACACCGTCACCTTGTCGCCCTTGGCCTGGGCGACGATCTCGGCCGCAACGGTCAGGCCGTCGGTCGACTTGAGGCTGCCGCCGTCGCCGGCCAGCAGGACCTCGCCCAGCGTGACCTTGTCGCCGGCGTTGCCGTCGAGCTTGTCGACGACGATCTTGTCGCCGGGGTGAATGCGGAACTGCTTCCCACCCGTGCGGATGACTGCGAACATGGCTCTTCTACCCTCGAAAATTCCGTGATCCCGACGCGCGCTGTCGCTCCAGAAAGCCGGTAGCCGATCGGGAAAGCAGGCCGCCTATGGCAGGGGGCCCCACCTGTCAACTAATGGCGCAGCTCGGTCCGGAGGCGATATCGGCCGTCCTCGAGGCCGTCGAACATAGTGGCGATCGCCGGATGGTCGACCGGCTCGTCGCTCTCGTCGGGGACCAGGTTCTGCTGGCTCACATAAGCGACGTAGGTCGCCTCCGCATTCTCGGCGAGCAGGTGATAGAAGGGCTGGTCCTTCGAGGGACGCATCGCCTCGGGGATGGCTTCGTACCATTCCTCGCTATTGGCGAATTCGGGATCGACGTCGAACACCACGCCGCGGAAATCGAAGATCCTGTGGCGGACGACCTCGCCGATGGCGAAGCGCGCCAGGGGCACATCAATGTTCCGCGTCATGCGGGGGGAACGCCCGAAGCGGTCAAAAGGGGTCATTGGCACTATCTAGGCAACCGGCAAGGGCGCTGCTAGAGGGCCCGCCTCGACCAGCCGCGAACCGGCAGGCAGCATCCCAAATCGTAGCGGAGAGGTGGCTGAGTGGTCGAAAGCACCGCACTCGAAATGCGGCGTACGGGCAACTGTACCGTGGGTTCGAATCCCACCCTCTCCGCCA
>DATDDW010000014.1:0-7809 GCA_036523615.1 Sphingomicrobium sp. | reverse complement strand
CCGGCATGGTCGGCGGTGAGTACGATGCGCATGACCAGTGACTAGGGCACCGGACGAAGATTCGCCAGCCTCAGGCGGCCAGCCGGATCTCCTCGCGGCCGAAGATTTCGACCAGCGCATCGGCGAGCTGGTCCATCATCTTGGCGCTGTGGTGCGGTCCCGGAGTAAAGCGCAGCCGCTCGGTGCCGCGCGGTACCGTCGGGAAATTGATCGGCTGAACATAGAGGCCGTATTCGGCGAGCAGGATGTCGCTGATGCGCTTGGCCTTGATGGGGCAGCCGATGAGCAGCGGCACGATATGCGTTTCGCTCGGCATCGCCGGCAGCCCCGCCGCCGCGAACTTCGCCTTGAGCATCGCCGCCGCCTCTTGCTGCGCGCGGCGTTCTTCGCCCGACTGCCGCAGGTGGCGCACGCTGGCGAGCGCTCCGGCGACCAGCACCGGTGACAGGCTCGTCGTGAAAATGAACCCCGGCGCGTAGGAGCGGATGCAGTCGATGACCATGCGGTCGGCCGCAATATACCCACCCATCACCCCGTAGGCTTTGCCGAGGGTACCTTCGACGATCGTCAGCCGATTCGCCACGCCGTCGCGCTCACTAATTCCACCGCCGTGGTCGCCGTACATGCCCACAGCGTGGACTTCGTCGAGGTAGGTGAGCGCGTTATACTTGTCGGCAAGGTCGCAGATCGCCGCGATGGGAGCGATATCGCCGTCCATCGAATAGACGCTCTCGAAGGCGATGAGCTTGGGCGTCTCCGGATCTTCGTCCTGGAGCAGCTGCTCGAGATGCTCGAGGTCGTTGTGGCGGAACACGCGCTTGTCGCAGCCTGAGTTCTTGATCCCGGCGATCATCGAGGCGTGATTGAGCTCGTCGGAGAAGATCACGCAGCCGGGCAGGAGCTTGCCCAAAGTGGACAGCGCCGCCTCGTTCGACACGTAGCCGGAGGTGAACAGAAGCGCGCCATCCTTGCCGTGGAGATCGGCGAGCTCGGCCTCGAGCAGCGTATGATAATGGGTGTTGCCGCTGATGTTGCGCGTGCCGCCCGAGCCCGCGCCGACTTCGCGCAGCGCCTGTTCCATCGCCTCGACCACGGCGGGATGCTGGCCCATGCACAGATAGTCGTTCGAGCACCAGACCGTGATCGGCTTGGGGCCGTTGCCGCCGAAGCAATGGGCATTGGGAAAGCTGCCCTTGGTGCGCAGGATATCGATGAAGACGCGGTAGCGGCCTTCCTCGTGCAGCCGCTCGATCGCGGATTTGAAAATGCGCTCGTAATCCAACGCCCTTGCCCTCTTACCGCGCCCTTTAGCTTCGGCTCTCCGGCAAGGCCATTGAGAACGACTCGCAAGAAGTTAAAGGAATTCCACTTCGGACAGACCGTAAGTGGCGAGGAAGGGCGGCAAGGGTTCACCCACCGGCGCCGTGAACAGCGCGAGCCCCGCGCGAACTTCGGCCGGCCAGGGCTGCCCTTGCGTCAAATGCGCGATGCGCCGCGCGATGCCGGCGCCGCCATCGACAAAGCCGACGCTGGGGAACGCTTCGCGCAGCTCCGGGTCGAGCAGCGGGAAGTGCGTGCAGGCGAGGACGACGGTGTCGATCCGCTCGCCCTCCGGCGCGTCGAACATCGGCTGCGCTGCCGCTTTGACTGCAGCGGTGGTGGCAGCGGTGCCGGCAAGCTTCGCCTCCGCCAGCTCGACCAGCTCGGGAGAGCCGTGGCGGATGATCGTGCAGTCTGCGGCGAACTGCCCCGCGAGATTGTCGACATAGGGCTGGCGGACCGTCGCCTCGGTGCCGAGCACGCCGATCACCCGGCTCTTCGACATTTCGGCCGCGGGCTTGATCGCCGGGACGGTGCCGACGATGGGCAGGTCCAGCGCCGCCCGCGCATGATCGAGCGCGATGGTCGAGGCGGTATTGCAGGCGATGACCGCGAGGCGCGGGCGGAAGCGCTCCACCAGGCGGCCAAGAAGGGCGGGCACGCGGCTGGCGATCTCCGCTTCGCTGCGCTTGCCGTAAGGGAAGCCCGCATTATCGGCGGCGTAGACGATCGGCGCATTGGGCAGCAGCCTGCGCGTCGGTTCGAGCACCGACAGGCCGCCGACACCGGAGTCGAAGAAGAGGAGGGGAGCCGAGGCGTTCACAGCGGCTCTGTGGCGCGGACACTGGACAGCCGCAAGCTGGCCGCCTTACCACCCGCACATGGACCGCCCGATGCTCCTGGCGCTTGCGCTCGGTTACCTGCTCGGGTCGATTCCGTTCGGCCTCGTGCTCACGCGCCTCGCCGGCAAGGGCGACGTGCGCAAGATCGGCTCGGGCAACATTGGCGCGACCAATGTGCTGCGCACCGGAAGCAAGCCGCTGGCGGTGCTGACGCTCCTCCTCGACTGCCTCAAGGCGACCGCGGCGATCGTGATCGCGCGGCTGTGGCTTGGCCCCGAAGCGCAGGCGTTCGCGGCGGCCGGCGCCTTCATCGGCCACCTCTACCCGGTGTGGCTGAAGTTCCACGGGGGCAAGGGCGTCGCGACGCTGCTCGGCGTTCTGATCGCTCTGCTGTGGCCCGCGGCATTGGTCTACGCTGCGGTCTGGTTGTTCCTGCTGCTGACGCTGCGGATCTCCTCGCTTGCAGGAATGACGGCAGCGATCAGTGCGCCCATTCTGGCGCTGGCCTTTCATTCCTCCTATTTCCCGATGCTGCTCGGCTTCGCGGTGCTCGTCTTATGGAAGCACCGGGAGAACATCCTTCGCCTGCGGAGAGGAACCGAGCCACGAGTCACGTCCCGGACCTGATCTGCCTTCGGCGCTCAAGGAGGAACGTGTTCAAGTACGCGGGCGGAAAGGTGAGCCTTGCCTCGTAACGACCGGCGCTTTGCCCGGCTGATGTTCCGTGGAGCGGCGATCTACGGCGTTCTGGTCCTCGTGCCGATGTACGCGCTCGCTGCGCCGACGGATCGTCCCGAAGTCTATTATGGGTTCATCGGTTGCGCGCTCGTCTTCCAGTGGCTGTTCTGGATCATCGGGGGCGATCCCGTTCGGCACCGCCCGCTGATGCTCGTCGCCGCCGCCGAGAAGGTGGTCTTCTCGCTGCCGGCGCTTGCGCTCATCTTTGTCGCCAGGACGGCGCCCGTGGTCGCACCCTTCGCCATCATCGACCTGTTGCTCGCCGTCGGCTTCCTTGTCGCGCGCAGCAGGACGAGCGCTTGACGCCGAGATTCCGCTGACCCCACCTTTACGCGTATGCGTGAGGGCAAAGCTTGAAACTCGTCGTCGTCGAATCGCCGGCCAAGGCGAAAACCATCGAGAAATATCTGGGGAGCGGGCACCGCGTGCTCGCTTCGTTCGGGCACGTGCGCGATCTGCCGCCCAAGGACGGCTCGGTCGATCCCGAGCAGGGCTTCGCGATGGAATGGCAGGTCTCGCCCGATCGCTCGAAGCAGATGCGGGCGATCGCCGATGAAGCGAAGAAGGCCGATGCGCTGATCCTCGCCACCGACCCGGACCGCGAGGGCGAAGCGATCAGCTGGCACGTGCAGGAAGTGCTGCGGCAGAAGAAAGCGCTTCCGGCCAAGGTCGAGCGAGTGACCTTCAACGCGATCACCAACAGCGCCGTCACCGAGGCGATGCGCCAGCCGCGCGCGCTCGATGAGGATCTGATCGACGCCTACAAGGCGCGCCGAGCGCTCGATTATCTGGTCGGCTTCACGCTGTCGCCGATCCTGTGGCGGAAGCTTCCGGGGGCCAAGTCGGCGGGCAGGGTGCAATCGGTCGCGCTGCGGCTGATCGTCGACCGCGAGCGTGAAATCGAAATCTTCCGGGCGCAAGAATATTGGCAGGTCGGCGCGACCTTCGAAGCCGACGGGCAGAGCTTCAACGCGCGGCTGGTCCAGCTCGACGGCAACAAGATCGAGCGGCTGACGATCGGCAGCCGCGGCGAGGCGGATGCCGCCAAAGCGGTCGTCGAGGCGGGACATTTCACCGTCTCCTCCGTCGAGACCAAGCCCTTCGCCAAGAACCCGCCGCCGCCGTTCACCACCTCGACCCTGCAGCAGGAAGCGGCGCGCAAGCTCGGCTTTTCGGCGAGCCACACGATGCGGGTCGCTCAGGCGCTCTACGAACAGGGGCTGATCACCTACA
This sequence comes from Sphingomicrobium sp., assembly GCA_036523615.1. GTDB lineage: Bacteria > Pseudomonadota > Alphaproteobacteria > Sphingomonadales > Sphingomonadaceae > Sphingomicrobium. The sequence goes on along the minus strand of DATDDW010000014.1, from coordinate 3,676 downwards.
TGCGCACCGACGGCGTCGACATGGCCGCCGAAGCGGTGAGCGCCGCGCGCCGCGCGATCGCCAGCCGCTACAGCGCCGGCTACGTGCCCGACCGGCCGCGCCAGTACCAAAGCAAGATCAAGAATGCGCAGGAAGCGCACGAGGCGATCCGCCCGACCGACTTCGACCGCGCCCACGCGGCATCGGGCGATCACGCGCGGCTCTACGAACTGGTCTACAATCGCGCGCTGGCGAGCCAGATGGCTTCGGCGCGGCTCGAGCGGACGACGGTGGAGCTTAGCGACGGCGCGGGAAGGGCGGTGCTCCGCGCCTCGGGCCAGGTGGTGCTCTTCCCGGGCTTCATGGCCCTCTACGACGAAGGCCGCGACGATCCCCAGGACGAGGAAGGCGCGCGGATGCCCGCGCTTCAGCGCGGCGATGCTCCCGCGAAGACCGGAGTCGAGGCGACGCAGCATTTCACCCAGCCCCCGCCGCGCTACTCGGAAGCGAGCCTGGTCAAGCGCCTCGAGGAGCTCGGCATCGGCCGGCCGTCGACCTACGCGTCGATCCTGCAGACGCTGAAGGACCGCGAATATGTCCGAGTCGAGAAGGGACGCTTCGTGCCCGAGGAGAGCGGGCGGCTGGTGACGGCGTTTCTCTAGCGCTTCTTCGAAAAGTACGTGAGCTACGATTATACCGCCGAGCTCGAGGAGGAGCTCGACGACGTCTCGGGCGGGCGGCTCGACTGGCAGAAGCTGCTCGACGATTTCTGGCGCGACTTCCGCCCCAAGGCGGGCGAGGTCATGGACCAGAAGCCGTCCGAGATTACCCAGGCCATCGACGAATTCCTCGCGCCGTGGCTGTATCCGCCGCGGGCGGACGGGAGCGATCCGCGGCTTTGTCCGCAATGCGGCAAGGGTCAGCTGTCGCTGCGCGGCGGCAGGTTCGGCGCGTTCGTCGCCTGCTCCAATTATCCCGACTGCAAATATACCCAGAAGTTCGGCCAGGGCAGCGACCAGGCGCAGAGCGAGGGCCCTGCCGATCTCGGCGACGGGATCACGCTCAAGACTGGGCGCTTCGGCCCTTATGTCGAGCGAGGCGAGGGCAAGGACGCAAAGCGCGCCTCGATCCCGAAGGACATCCCGCTCGACGATGTCACTGCCGAGGTCGCCGAGCGGCTGCTGTCGCTGCCGCGCGAGATCGGCGCGCATCCGGAGACTGGCAAGCCGATCACCGCGTCGATCGGCCGTTATGGGCCGTATCTCGCCCACGACGGCAAATATGCGAAGCTGAATTCGACTGCCGAGGTGTTCGAGACCGGCATGAACGCTGCCGTTGCCAAGCTCGCCGACGCGGCCTCGGGGGGCGGGCGCCAGCGCGGCGCCTCGCGCGAGCCGATCGCGGTCCTGGGCAAGCATCCGGGGAGCGGCGGCGAGGTTAAGGTGATGGCCGGGCGCTACGGTCCCTATGTGACTGATGGCATCACCAATGCCACTCTGCCCAAAGGGGCGGAGCCGAAGTCGATTGGGCTGGACGCGGCGGTGCGGCTGATCGATGAGCGGGCGGCGAAAGGGCCGGCGAAAAAGGGTCGCCGGACGCGCAAGAAATGATCGAGATCGAGCTGCAGCGCCTGCCGCACGGCGAAGGCTTGCCGCTTCCGGCGCGGGCGACGGAGCATGCCGCCGGCCTCGATGTCGTCGCGGCCGAGGACGTAACTCTTGCCCCGGGACAGCGCCACGCGGTCGGGACCGGCTTCGCCATCGCCATTCCCGAAGGCTATGAGGTGCAGGTGCGGCCGCGCTCGGGCCTCGCGCTCAAGCACGGCATCACCTGCCTCAACACGCCCGGGACGATCGACAGCGATTATCGCGGCGAGGTGAAGGTGATCCTCGCCAACCTCGGAAGCGAGCCCTTCGAGGTGAGGCGCGGCGAACGTATCGCCCAGCTGGTGCCGGCACCGGTGCTCGGCGCCGACTTCCGCGAGGTCGAGGCGCTGAGCGAGACGGGCCGCGGGGCCGGGGGATTCGGCTCTACCGGCCGGTGAGCCTCTCCGACGCCGAACTCGAGCGCTACGCGCGGCACATCGTGCTGCCGCAGGTCGGCGCTGTGGGGCAGCGCAAGCTCAAAAGCGCGAAAGTCGCGGTAATTGGCGCCGGCGGCATCGGCAGCGCGGTCATTCCGGCGCTCGCCGGAGCCGGCGTTGGGCGGCTGACGATCATCGACGACGACGTGGTCGAGCTCGCCAACCTCCATCGCCAGCCGCTGTTTCGTGAGCGCGATGCCGGCGCGGCCAAGGCGGAATTGGCGGCGGCCTTTGCGCGCAACCTCAACAGCCACGCTGAGGTGCGGCCAATTCAGGAGCGCATCCGGCCGGACAATGCCCAGCAGCTGCTTGGCGGCCACAACCTGATCGTGGACGGGAGCGACAATTTCGCGACGCGGCTGGCGGTGAGCGACGCCTGCGTCGCGCTCGGCATTCCTCTGATTTCGGCGGCCGCAGTGCAGTTCCAGGGGCAGGTCGCACTGTTCCGCCGCAAGCCCTGCTACCGTTGCTTCGTCGGCGACGCGTTCGATGCCGACGATTGCGACAATTGCGCCGAGCTCGGAGTCCTCGGGGCGCTGACCGCGACCGTGGGAAGCTTCGCTGCGCTGCTGGCGATCAACACGATCGTGGGCGTCGGTGAGGATCAGGCAGGGCAGGTCCACCTATTCGACGGCGAGAAATTGGAGTTGCGGTCGATTCGCATTCCCGCCGAGCCGGCGTGCCGCGCCTGCGGCTCAGCCTAAAGCCTCCGCGACACGCGCGATCAGCCGACGCCCGACTTCCTCCTTGCCCGCTTCGGGCCAGTCTTCGAGGCCCTCAGCTGTAATCAAATGCACGCGGTTGCGTGCGCCGCCCATCACGTCCCCTGCGACATCGTTAGCGACGATCCAGTCAGCGCCCTTGGCCACGCGCTTGGCGGTCGCTTCCTCAACGACATTATCGGTCTCGGCGGCGAAGCCCACGAGCAGCCGCGGACGCTGCGCCGAGCGGCCCAGCTCGGCGAGGATGTCGCGCGTCCGGGCGAATTCGAGCTGCGGCGGCCCGGCCTCCTTCTTGAGCTTGGTCGGGGACGGCTCGACCCGCCAGTCGGCGACGGCGGCGACGAGGATCGCTGCGTCGGCGGGCAGCGCCGCCATGACGGCATCGGCCATCTGCGCGGCGGTTTCGACGTCGACGCGGTGAACGCCGGCGGGTGATTGGAGACAGACCGGACCGGCGATGAGCGTCACGCGCGCTCCGGCTTCGGCGGCCGCAGCGGCAATGGCGAAGCCCTGGCGGCCCGACGAGCGGTTGGCGATCGCCCGCACTGGGTCGATCGGCTCCCACGTGGGCCCCGCCGTAACGAGAATGTGCTTGCCGCTAAGCGTCACTTCAGCAGGTCGGCGAGCTGGTCCATGATGTCCTGCGGCTCGGGCAAGCGGCCGGGCCCGAACTCCCCGCACGCCATCTCGCCATCGGCGGGCTCGATCACCTTGACCCCGTCGGCCTTGAGTTGAGCGACATTGCGCTGCGTCGCCGCGTGCTGCCACATGCGCACGTTCATCGCCGGCGCGATGACCACGGGCTTGTCCGTCGCCAGCAGCAGCGTCGTCGCCAGGTCGTCGGCGAGGCCCGCGGCCATCTTCGCCAGCAAATCGGCGGTCGCCGGGCAGA
>DATDDW010000013.1:0-18167 GCA_036523615.1 Sphingomicrobium sp. | reverse complement strand
AGGTCAGTGTCGAGCATCCTTCCAGCCTTCTTCCCCAATCAGCGGCACGAACCGCACGCCACCGAGACTCTCGCGGATCAGCTCGCCGCCCGGCCGCTTGGTCACCTTGACCAGCTCCTGCACCCAGCCGGGGTCGCCGAGCGGCATCACGATTCGCCCGCCGTCCGCCAGCTGCTGGATCAAGGCCCTGGGCACATGGCTGCCGCTGGCTGCGGCGAGGATCGCGTCGAACGGTGCTTCTTCCGGACAGCCCTTGGTACCGTCGCCCTCGATGATCGTCACATTGTCATAGCCAAGCCGCTGCAGCCGTTCCTGCGCGATCTCGACCAGGTCGTGCTGGCGCTCAATCCCGATCACCCGGCCCGCGATGCGGCTGATCACTGCGGCGGCGTAGCCCGAGCCGGCGCCCACCTCGAGCACCTTGTCGCCAGCCTTGATCGCCGCCGCCTGGGTCATCAGCGCGACGATGTAGGGCTGCGAGATCGTCTGCCCCGCCTCGATCGGCAGCGGATGGTCGCCGTAGGCCAGATGTTCGTACTCGGGGCTGACGAACTTTTCGCGCGGGACCTCGAGGAATGCGTCGATGATCGGCTTTTCGGTGATTCCGCGGCGCCTGAGGTGCCGTTCGACCATCGCCTCTCGCTCGGCCGCATAATCGGTTGTCGTGGTGGCCATGGCGCACCTCCGGGACTACAAAATAACCCGCCGCTTGCAGCGGGTGTTCCGTTCACATTACCTGGTCCGCCTATCTTCGCTTATTGGGAAATACCCGTAGAAGGGCCTTCCGCTAATGCGCGAAACCGACACCGTGTTCGCCGGCTCGATCCCCCAGATGTACGACCGCTACATGGCGCCGCTGCTGTTCCGCCCTTATGCGGAGCTCACGGCGGAACGGGCAAAGCAATTTGCCCCGCACCGAATCCTTGAGACGGCGTGCGGAACCGGCGTGCTCACCGAGGCGCTGCACCGCGCGCTGCCTGACGCCGAGATCGTCGCCACCGACCTCAACCCGCCGATGCTCGAGCAGGCAGCGCGCCGCATCGACGCCTCGAACGTGCGCTTTCAGCACGCCGACGCGCTCGACCTGCCCTTCGCCGACGTCAGCTTCGACCTCGTCACTTGCCAGTTCGGCGTGATGTTCTTTCCCGACAAGGTGAAGGGCAATGGCGAAGCGCGGCGCGTCCTCCGCGACGGCGGGCATTACCTGCTCGTCATCTGGGATAGCGTCGAGCACAACCTCGCCACCAAGGTCGCCGGTGCGGCGGTGGCGGAGCTGTTCCCCGACGATACCGGCGCCTTCTACGAGCGCCTGCCGTTTCGCTATCACGATCGGCAGCAGATCGAAGCCGACCTCAGCGCCGCCGGCTTTGCCGAGATCGCGTTCGAGACGGTCGAACTGCGCAGCCGCGCGGCTTCAGCCCGCGACGCGGCGATCGGCCTCACTCAGGGGACGCCGATGCGCTCCGAGATCGAGAAGCGCGGGCCCAACGCTCTCGAGCAAGCGACCGCAGCCGCGACCAAAGCGCTGCGCCAGTTCGAAAGTCCCGACGGGTTCGACGCGCCAATGACGGCGCACATCGTGACAGCGACTAAATGAGCCCTGCCAGCGGACTGCTGGGATCGGCGTAGCGGCGCTTCTGCATACGCCCCGCGAGGTACGCGAGCCGGCCTGCCTCGACCGCGGCCTTCATCGCCCGGGCCATCAGCACCGGGTCCTTCGCCTCGGCGATCGCGGTGTTCATCAGCACGCCGTCGCAGCCGAGCTCCATCGCTTGGGCCGCATCGCTCGCCGTCCCCACGCCCGCATCGACGAGCACTGGCACGTTCGCGCCTTCGACGATCAGACGGATCGTGACGCGATTCTGGATGCCGAGCCCGGAGCCGATCGGCGCACCCAGGGGCATGATCGCGACGGCTCCCGCTTCCTCGAGCTGCTTCGCGGCGATCGGGTCGTCGACGCAATAGACCATCGGCTCGAAGCCCTCTTTCACCAGCACCTCGGTCGCCCGCAGCGTCTCACGCATGTCGGGATAGAGCGTCCGCGCTTCGCCGAGCACCTCGAGCTTCACCAGATTCCAGCCGCCGGCTTCGCGGGCCAGCCGAAGCGTGCGGATAGCCTCCTCCGCCGTGAAGCAGCCGGCGGTGTTGGGCAGGTACGTAACCTTCTTCGGGTCGATGAAGTCGGTGAGGCGCGGCTGGTTGGGGTCGGCGATGTTTACCCGTCGGACGGCGACGGTGACGATCTCCGCACCCGACGCTTCGACCGCCGCGGCATTTTCCTCGAAGCTCTTGTACTTGCCCGTGCCGACGATGAGCCGCGAGGTGAAGCTCCGCCCCGCGACGGCCCAGGTGTCGGCCCTGATATCCTGCTGCGCGGTCACTCACCCTCCTCCGACGAAATGGACGATCTCGAAGGCGTCGCCGTCCTCGACGCGCACCTGGCCAAGCGTCGAGCGCGGCACGATCGCGAGGTTGCGCTCGACGGCGACCTTGCGCTCGTCGAGCCCGAGCTCGCCCAGCATCTCGGCGATGCTGATGCCGCCGGGCACCTGCCGCTGCTCGCCGTTGACGCGAATCGAAAGGCTGGTCGCGACAGTCATTGACAAGCGCGAGATAGGAGGCTCCACCGCGCCCCGCAAATGACCGATACGATCTTCGTTCTCAACGGCCCGAACCTCAACCTTCTGGGCACGCGCGAGCCGCGCATCTACGGCACGCAGACGCTAGCCGACATCGGCGCGACGCTTGAGCAGCACGCCAAGACGCTGAAGCTTCAGCTCGACATCCGCCAGTCGAACCACGAAGGCGTGCTCGTCGACTGGCTGCACGAGGCGCTGGCCAAGGCCTCGGCGGTGATCATCAACGCCGGCGCCTACGCCCACAACTCGATCGCCATCCGCGACGCGATTGCGACGCTGCCGATCCCGGTGATCGAGGTGCATCTGTCGAACGTCTACGCCCGCGAACACTTCCGAAGGCAGAGCATGGTGGCGCAGGTGGCGCGCGGCTCCATCGTCGGCTTTGGGCCCCTCGGCTATGTGCTCGCACTGGACGCCGCGGCGCACCTCTGCAAGGGAGCGGCGGCGAACGCCAAGAGCCAAATTCAATAGGGGAAGTTGATTGGCCCAACCCACCAAGCCTGCCCCCAGTAAAGCGGTAGCCGCAAGCAACGGCGCAAGCGCGATGCGGATCGATCCGGCGCTGGTGCACGAACTCGCCCAGCTCCTGACCGACAATGAGCTGACCGAGATCGAGGTCGCCGACGGCGACCGCCGGATCAAGGTCAAGCGCGAGCCGGCGGCGATCCTCGGCGCCGCTCCTGCCGCCCCGGCTCTCCCGCCGCCCGCCGCCGCCGCGCCGGCGCTGAGCGGCCCGCCGGCACATGGCAAGCAGGACCTCGGCGCGGCCGAAGGCGAGGTCGCCGGAACGACGGTCAAGTCGCCGATGGTCGGCACCGCTTACCTCTCGCCCGAACCGTCGGCCAAGCCGTTCATCGAGGTCGGCGATGCGGTCAAAGCCGGCGACACCCTGCTCATCGTCGAGGCGATGAAGGTGATGAACCCGATCACCGCGCCGGAGGGCGGCGTGGTCAAGAAGATCATGGTCACCGACGGCCAGCCGGTCGAGTTCGATCAGCCGCTGATCGTCATCGGCTGAGCCTCGCGATGGCGAGCATCGAGAAAGTCCTGATCGCCAACCGGGGCGAGATCGCGCTCCGGATCCACCGCGCCTGCCACGAGATGGGGATCCGCACCGTCGCGGTCCATTCGACCGCCGATGCCGATGCGATGCATGTGCGCCTCGCCGACGAGACCGTGTGCATCGGCCCGCCGCCGGCCAGCGAGTCTTATTTGAACATCCCCAACATCATCTCGGCTGCCGAGGTCGTGCACGCCGACGCGATCCACCCCGGCTACGGCTTCCTCTCGGAAAATGCGCAGTTCGCCGAGATCGTCGAATCCCACAACATCGTGTGGATCGGGCCCAAGCCTGAGCACATTCGGCTGATGGGCGACAAGATCGAGGCCAAGCGCACCGCGGCCAAGCTCGGGCTGCCGCTGGTCCCCGGCTCGGACGGGCCGCTCACCAGCGTCCGCCAAGCGCACAAGCTGGCCGATGGCATCGGCTATCCGGTGCTGATCAAGGCCGCGTCGGGCGGCGGCGGCCGGGGCATGAAGGTCGTGCCCGACGGAGCGCAGCTCGAAAGCCTGATGAGCCAGGCGGCGGCCGAGGCGCGCTCCGCCTTCGGCGACGACACCGTCTACATGGAGAAATATCTCGGCGACCCGCGCCACATCGAATTCCAGGTGTTCGGCGACGGTAACGGCGGCGCGATTCATCTCGGCGAGCGCGACTGCTCGCTCCAGCGCCGCCACCAGAAGGTCCTCGAGGAAGCGCCTTCGCCCGCGCTCAGCAAGAAAGAGCGCCACCGCATGGGCGAGGTCGTCCGCCAGGCAATGAGCGAGATGGGCTATCGCGGCGCCGGCACCATCGAGTTCCTCTACGAGGACGGCGAATTCTACTTCATCGAAATGAACACGCGGCTCCAGGTCGAGCATCCGGTGACGGAGATGATCAGCGACCTCGACCTGGTGCGCGAACAGATTCGCATTGCCTCGGGCGAAGGCCTGTCCTGCACGCAGGAGCAGGTCCATCTTCACGGCCATGCGATCGAGTGCCGCATCAACGCCGAGGACCCGGAGACCTTTGCTCCCTCACCCGGGCTGGTGAAGAATTACGTCGCGCCGGGCGGCATGCACGTGCGCGTCGATAGCGGCCTCTACACCGGCTATAAGGTGCCGCCTTATTACGACAGCATGATCGGCAAGCTGATCGTCTACGGCCGCGACCGCGACGAATGCATCCGGCGCTTGAAGCGCGCGCTCGAGGAGTTCGTCGTCGAGGGGATGAAGACGACGATCCCGCTGCACCAGAATCTGGTGCGCGACCCCGAGTTCCTCGCCGGCGACTACACCATCAAATGGCTCGAGCAGTGGCTGGCGAGAAGCCCAGCCTGAGAGCTAGAGCCTACAAATAGATCCAGACGCCGCGGCGCATGCGCCGGTTATGATACCAGCGGTTCTGATACCAATAGCCCTGACCCGGGTAATAATGGCCCTCGATGTAGCGCATCGGCGTGCCGCGGTTGGCCCGGCACATGCCGTTCCACGCGCGGTGGTAGCCGCGCCCGCAGCCCTCGCGCGCCATGGCCGGCGAGGCAGCGGCGGTGGCGATGATGGCGGCCGCGCCAAGTGCGATCAGAGTCTTCATGACTAGCCCTCCAGTGCAATCGGTGCGGCAACGTTACGACCGAATCTTCTGTTCCATGAACTTTATTCACTCGACTGCCGTCAGCCCTCAAGCCGCGCGCGCCTGCTCGGCCGAGCCGCTGTCGGGGGCGAACTCGAGCAGGTCGCCCGGCTGGCAGGCGAGGACGTCGCAGATCGCTTCCAACGTCGAGAAACGGATCGCGCGGGCCTTGCCGGTCTTGAGGATCGACAGGTTGGCGAGCGTGATATCGATCTTCTCGGCGAGCTCGGTGAGGGTCATTCGCCGCTGGTGAAGGAGCTCGTCGAGCTTGACGATGATCGCCATGGTCACACCGTCCCTTCGAGGTCATCGCGCATCAACGTCCCTTCGGCAAAGACGCGGGCGAGGACGAAGGTCATCACCACGGCGAGCCAGCCTGCCGGCGAAAAGCCGGCATCGAGGTGCAGCGGGTGAGCGGGCGTGGAGACGGCCTTGCCGATCCCCCAGATGATCAGGCCGATCACCTGCAGCGCGAGCAGCACCCAGGCGATGGTGTTGAGCCGGTAGGCGTTGGCCGCGACGAACGGATCGCCGGCCCGGACGGTGTCGACCATCGCCAGCAGCCGCCGCAGCATCATCAGGTTCAGCGGCACGGTGACGATGCCCAGCGCCGCGATCGCGCGGACGCCGAACACGAGCGCCGGGTTCTCGGCCGGCGACGCGAGCTTCAACGCCCGCATCAGGAACGGCTCGTTGATAAACGAGTAGCTGAGCAGCGCGATCAGGCACGCGGCGTAGACCCAGTTGAGGATGATCAGGATGCGCAGCGTCACATAAGCGACGGGCAGCGCGGTGGACGTGGTGCGGGACATCGGCATTGCACTCCAAACGACTCGTGATATCGTTTATCGATATCGTTTTTCGGCAAGAAAATTATCGATTACCGGTAATTCAGGCGGTGTAGGTCGTCCTTCCGCCGGCCACCGTGCGCACCACCTGAATGTCCCTGATCTTGTCCTGCGCGACGCTGTGCGGATCGTCGGCGAGAACGACGAAATCGGCGAGCTTGCCGGCGGCGATCGAGCCCTTCGCATGCTCCTCATGCGAATTGTACGCGCCGTTCCACGTATAGACGCGAAGCGCGTCGTCGACGCTGATGCGCTGGTTCGCGCCCCACGTCTCGCCGTTCCAGCCGGTGCGCGTCACCATCCCCTGGATGCCCATCAGCGGCGAGAAGGGCCCGGGCGGGAAGTCGCAGCCGCCGGCCGCCTTGATCCCCGCGTCGAGGTACGAGCGATAGGGCATCATATGCTCCATCAGCGCCTCGCCGTAGAACTTGAACTTGTCGGGGTTGTAGTAGGCGTAGCTGGTGAACAGCGCTGGCACCGCGTCGAGCTTCTTCATCCGCGCGATGAGATCGGGATAAGCCAGAGTCGAATGAGTGAACTTGGGCCTGACGTCGCGCCTGGGGAACAGCCGCTGCGCCCGCTCGAGGCTGCTCAGATACATGCCCATCGCGATGTCACCGTTGACGTGGCAATTGGGCTGGATGCCCGCGCGCCAGACGCGCTCGACCCAGGCATCGAGGTCGGCCTGCGTCGTCGTGACATTGCCGTGGTAGCCGGGGCGGCCGGGGTAGCCGCCGCGGATCGACATCGTCCGTTCGGAGAATGAGCCGTCGACGATATGCTCGCTGGTCGCGCCGAGGCGGATCCATTCGTCGCCGCGGCCGGTGCGCCAGCCGTTGCCGATCATCGTGTCGATCATCGCCTGCTCGGGCTCGTAGCTGACGCGGTGCATGAGCTGGCCCGCCGCGCGCACCTGGCGAAGCGCGGCAAAGTCGCCGCCCTCGTGGTGCACGGTCGTCAGGCCGTAGCGCGCGAACTGCTTCGACATGTGCGCGATCCCGGCCTTGGCGCGAGCGGACTTCTCGGCCGCGCTGAACGCCGGCCGTTCGCCGGCTTTCGCGATGATGTCCTGCGCATTGTCGGTCGCTCGGCCGTTGAGCTCGCCGGCGGCATCACGGTCGAACGTGCCGCCGAACGGGTTGGGCGTCGCCTTGGTGATGCCCGCCAGTTCGAACGCCTTCGAATTGTAGAAGCTGGTGTGGCCGCCGCGGTGATAGACCCCGACGGGGTGAACGGTGGAGACGCGGTCGAGGTCGGCGCGGGTGATCAGCCGCCCGTCCTTCACCTTGGTGTCGTCGTAGAAATAGCCCTCGACCCATTGCCCCGGAGGAGTCTTGAGCGCCCGCTCCTTGAGCTTGGCGATGATCGAATCGATCGTGACGAACTCGACGTCGTACGGATTGCCGACGAGCACCTCGTACAGCAGCGTCTCGCCTTCCGGGTGCAGGTGGCAGTCAATGAACCCCGGAACGACGGTCATTCCCTTGGCGTCGAACACCTCCGCGCCCCTGGCGAGGGCGGCAATCGCCTCGTTCGAGCCGACGGCGACGAAGCGGCCGTTGCGCACCGCGAAGGCCTCCGCGGTCGGCCGCCCCCGCTCCATCGTATGGACGCGCGCATTGCGCACGACGAGGTCGGCGCCTCGAGCGCCAGTCCGAGCAACCGCGGGGCAGGCGAGCGCGGCGGCCGCGCCGCCGAGCAGGCTCCGGCGGCTGCAGCCAGTCATTGGAGCTCGCGGGAGGAAGCCGCGATGGCGTCGCCGAGCTTCTCGACGATCTCGTCGATCTGCGCTTCGCTGATGATCAGCGGCGGCGACAGCGCGATCGTGTCGCCGGTCACCCTGACCAGCAGACCGTGGTCGAACGCGCGGCGGTAGACGTCGCTGCCCCGCACTCCCGGCCGCCCGTCGAGCGGCTTCAATTCGACGCCGCCGACCAGCCCGATGTTGCGCACGTCGACGACGTTGGGCGCCTGGCGCAGCATATGCACCGCGTCCTCCCAATAGGTCTCCAGCCCGCGCGCCCGTTCGAACAGCTGCTCGCGCTGATAGATCTGCAGCGTCGCGATCAGCGCCGCCGATGCCGCCGGGTGCCCCGAATAGGTGTAACCGTGCATCAGCTCGATCACGCCTTCGGGACCCTGCATCATCGCGTCATAGACGTGGTCCTGCACAGCGACCCCGCCCATCGGGATCGTGCCGTTGGTCATCCCCTTGGCCATGGCGATCATGTCGGGCTGAACGGCGAAGCGCTGCGCCGCGAATGGGGCGCCAAGGCGGCCGAAGCCGGTGATCACCTCGTCGAAGATCAGCAGGATGCCGTGCTCGGACGTGATCTCGCGCAGCCGCTCGAGATAGCCCTTGGGCGGCGGCAGCACGCCAGTCGATCCCGCCATCGGCTCGACGATCACCGCGGCGATCTTGTCCGCCCCATGCTCGCCGATGATGCGCAGCAAGTCGTCGGCGAACTCGGCGCCATGCTCGGGCTGGCCGCGCGAGAAGGCGTTGCGCGCGGGGTCGTGCGTCGCCCGCAGATGATCCACCTCTTTGAGCAGCGGCCCGAACGCGGCCTTGTTGTGCGCCAGCCCGCCGACCGAGATGCCGCCGAAGTTGACCCCGTGATAGGCGCGCTCGCGCCCGATCAGCCATACGCGCTCGGTGTCCCCGCGGGCGTGATGAAAAGCGCGGGCTATCTTGAGCGCGGTCTCGGCGGCTTCGCTTCCTGAATTGACGAAGAAGGTGTTGGTAAAGCCGGGCGGCAGCAGCGCTTTCAGCGCCTCGGCGGCGCGGAAGGCGAGCGGGTGGCCGATCTTGAACGGCGGCGCATAGTCGAGCTCGGTAATGGCGTCGCTGACCGCCTCGACGATCTCGCGCCGGCCGTGGCCGGCGTTGACGCACCACAGTCCGGCCGCGCCGTCGAGCACTTCGCGACCTTCGGGCGTGTAATAATGCATACCCGAGGCGCGCTCGAGCAGCATCGGCGCGGTCCTGAACTGGCGGTTCGCCGTGAACGGCATCCACCACGCGGAAAGATTGAGTTCCCCCATGGCGGCGCTGTGACACCTCGCTTGCGGCAAGGCAATCGCGCGGGCATCAGGGGCGCGCCCGGAGGAGCGCCGATGAGCCTGATCGCCGATCTCAAAGCACTCGAGCCGCAGCAGCGCAGCGCGATCTGGGCGAGCTATCTCGGGTGGACGCTCGACGCCTTCGACTACTTCCTCATGGTCTTCATGTTCTCGGCCATCGCCAAGGAGTTCGGGACCGACGTCAAGGCGGTGACTCAGGCGGTCTTCCTGACGCTCGCTGCGCGGCCGATCGGCGCCTTCGTCTTCGGCTGGCTCGCCGAGCGCTTCGGCCGCCGCCCGGTCCTGATGGCCGACATCATCCTCTTTTCGATCCTCGAGTTCGCCTCGGGCTTCGCGCCCACGCTGACGAGCCTGCTCGTACTTCGCTTCCTCTTCGGCATCGGCATGGGCGGCGAGTGGGGCCTGGGCGCGAGCCTCGTCATGGAATCGATTCCCGCACGGCTGCGCGGTCCCGTCTCGGGCCTGCTGCAGAGCGGCTATCCGTCGGGCTATTTCGTCGCCAGCCTGGTCTATTATCTGCTGTTCGACACCATCGGCTGGCGCGGCATGTTCATGGTCGGGATCGCGCCGGCGTTTCTCGTCCTCCTCATCCGCATCCACGTGAAGGAGAGCCCGGTGTTTGAGGCGCGCCGCGGCCAGCCGCACGTCAACCCGATCGCCGAGCTCGTCAAATATTGGAAGATCGCGCTCTACCTCGTCGTGCTGATGACCGCGTTCAACTTCTTCAGCCACGGCACCCAGGACCTCTATCCGACATTCCTCCAGAAGCAGCACCATTTCGACACCCACACCACGGGCGTGCTCGCGGCGGTGATGAACGTCGGCGCGATCGTCGGCGGGATCAGCTTCGGCATTTGGTCGGAGCGGATCGGGCGTCGGCGCGCGATCATCGTCGCCAGCCTGCTTGCGCTGCCGGTGATCCCTCTCTGGGCATTCTCCGCGACGCCGCTGCTGCTCGGCATCGGCGGCTTCCTGATGCAGGTCGCCGTCCAGGGCGCATGGGGTATCGTCCCGGTGCATTTGAACGAGCTGTCGCCGCCGCTGGCGCGCAGCCTGTTCCCCGGTTTCGCCTATCAGCTCGGCAATCTGATCGCCTCGAAGAACGCGCCGATTCAATCCGGAATCGCGGAGGCGCACGGCGATAATTATGCGCTGGCGCTGGCGCTGGTGTGCGGCATCATGGCGGTGGTGATCGCGGTCTGGACCGCGCTGGGCCCCGAACGCAAGCAGGCCGACTTCATCGCCGACGCGAAACCCGCGCCCGCGTAAACTTTCAGCCGTCGCAAGCGTTGTTTGGCCGCGACGGAAAAGCGCGCTCATGGCTTATTACACCGGCACAGCCTCCCACCCTGATCGGGCCAAGGCCATCACCGCCGTAATTGCGGTTCACGTTGCGCTGGCCTTCGTCATTCTTAGCGGCCTCAACGTGCGGATGATCAGCGCCGCGGTCGAGCGGATGAAGACCTTCGACGTCACTTTGCCCAAGCCGCCTCCGCCTCCCCCGCCGCCGAAGCCCGCGCCAAAGCCCGAGCAGGCGAAGAAGCCCGCCGGCGCGCCGGCCCCCAGGGCGGTGCCCACGCCGGTGGTCGCTCCGCCACCCAAGATCCCGGCGCCGTCTCCCATTCCAGCGGCCAAGATCGCCGTCACCGGCTCCGCATCGAGCTCGGGCGCCGGGGCTGCCGGGAACGGCACCGGCGCGGGCGGCGCGGGCTACGGCCCGGGCGGCGGCGGGAACGGCGGCTTCACGCCGGCGCAGAAGATCAGCAAGATCCCCAACAGCGAGTATCGCCGCCTGGTCGCCGCCAGCGGCATGGACCGCGGGACCGTCGGCATCTCAATCAGGGTCACGCCGGACGGGCGCGCAGCCAACTGCCGCGTCGTCCGCTCGAGCGGAAACAGCTACGCCGATTCGCTGATGTGCCAATTGACCGAGGAATATGTCCGCTTCCGCCCGGCGCTCGACCCCAACGGCAGGCCGGTGGCTCAGGACGTGACCTGGTACCCGAACTGGTTCCGGCCGTAAGCGCCTAGCGCCCCGCCGCGGTGTCGGCGACGGGGGCCGGGCCGCTCGACGCGACCTGCGCCTTGTCGCGCCCATAGACGTCGTCGAAATAAGCAATCGACTGACCATCGGGCATCGCGGTCAGGTAGGTGATGTAAACCGGCACCGGATTGGCGAGGGTCACCGGCTGCTCGATCCCCGCCGACTGCCAGTCGAGGTCGCGGCCGAACAGCCAGCGGCCGAGCCGCGGCGCATCTTCGAGCCTGACGCACCCGCCGCTGAAGTAGCGCGAAGACTGCAGGAACAGCTCACGCCGCGGATTGTCGTGCAGATAGACGCCGAACTGGTTGGGGAACATGAACTTCATCCGCCCCATGAAGTTCTTCGGCCCCGGCTTCTGCCGGATCATCACGTCGACCTTGCCGGCGAGCACGCCCTTCCAGTCGACGGTCTTGGGGTCGATGATCGTCGGGTTAGGATTCCAGTCGTCGACCACCTGGTAGCCATAGTCGTCGAGATATTTGAGGCCCTGCTTGACCACGAACTGGGCGACGTCCTCGCCGGCGAGGTCGGGCGGCACGTACCAATAGGGGTTGAGCGCCGCATAGCGGATGTAGGCGGCGAGCATCGGCGTCGGCCACTTAGGCTTGCCGACGACCACGACCATCGAATCGACGGGCTTGCCGCCGTCGAACATGTAGAGCCGCTGCTGCGCGGCGTTGACCAGCACATATTTGCCCGGGCTGGCGGGAAGCACCCGCACGCGCTGCAGGTTGAGCGCGAGCACGTCGCGCTCATGGTCGCTGGTGTAATTGTGCGTCGCCACCGCCCGGCGAAGCTCGCCGTAATAAGGGTGCATCCAGCCCATCGTGCGCACGTAATCGGCAAGCGACGGCGCTGCAGCGGCCGCAAGCAGCGCGGCGAGCGGCGTCGGCGCGCTCGGCTTAAGCGAGGGATCGACCCAACTGATGCCGACCCCGGGGTCCTGCTTCAGATCGGCGACATAGGAAGCGAAAGCCGCCGAGAAGAGCTGGTCGGCGCGAAAGACGTCCTTGCGCTTACCGTTGCTCGCGCTCTGCAGCGCCGCTTGGAGCGCGGGCACCTGATATTTGCCGGGGTTGAGGCCGTCGAGCGAGGCGCTGACGAGGAGGGCGATGAGCTGCTGCGGCGCATCGCCGGCCGCCGGCGTCAGCCAAAGCGGCGCGTTCTTGCGGCCGCGGTAAAAGTCCTCGATCCCTTGCCCCTGGGCCGCAGCGGAGGAAGCGGCGAGTGCGGCGGTCGCTGTCGCGGCCGAAGCTGGAGCCGCAAAGCCCAGCGGCGCCGACGCAAGCAACAAGGCTGCAGCGGCGCCGCCAAAGGTCTGAAATGAGTGCACCGGCCAGCGGCCGGTGCACAGGTTACGCAAACTGATCACTTGTCATTCCGATATTCCGGGTTCCCGAAACCCTGGTTGCGGGACTCCCGAGCTTAGCCGCGCTCGCCGGCCCGCCGGGTCGGCGGAGCAACCGGGGCTGGAGCGGGTGTAGCAGACGGTCCACCGGCATAATATTGGCCGTTATAAATGTATCCGTCCACCATGCCGTCGTTGTTGCGGTCGGCCCAGACTGCGCCGGCAAGACCGCCGACAGCCGCGCCGATCAGCGCGCCGGCCGGAATGCTGATGCCCGGCAGGACCGCGCCGGCCACTGCGCCGAGGGCCGCGCCGCCAAGGGCGCCGGTCAGCACCGCGTGCGTGGTCGGGTCATAACCCTGCGGCGTGCCCGCATAATATTGGCCGTTCTGCACATAGCCGTCGACATAGCCGTCGTTGTTGCTGTCGGCCCAGACTGCGCCGGCAAGACCGCCGATCGCGGCGCCAACCGCGGCACCTTCGATCGTGCTGATGCCCGGCGCCACCGCGCCGACCGCAGCGCCCGTCGCCGCACCGACCGCGGCGCCCGTCGCGAGGCCCGAAGTCGTGTTCGGATTGGTCGCGCACGCGCCAAGGGCCACAGTGCTTGCAAGCGTAAGGGCAAGTAAGGATTTACGCATCGCTCTTTCTCCCGTTGTGTGAGCTCGCTGGAACATGCATCACGCGCACAGCTGACCGCCGGCGGCGGTGCATGTCACAAGCGCAGGAACGACGATTGCGGCTCATCGTTCCGCAGCCGCGACAATGAGGCGCTTACCGTATCGCTCAACAATTGGACAGTCGGCGGCTATGTGGTTGATTTAGCTGTGGAAGATAGACCGAAATGAAGGCGACAATTTATCACAACCCAATGTGCGGCACGTCGCGCAAGACGCTCGAGATCCTGCGCGATTCGGGCTGCGACGTGTGGATCCACGAATATCTCAAGAAGCCGCCGAGCCGCGACGAATTGAAGCGCCTCTACGAGCGCGCGGGGATCAGCCCGCGCGAGGGCCTTCGCGCCAAGGAGCCGCTTGCTGCCGAGCTTGGCCTGACGCGCGCCGATGTGAGCGACGACGAGGTGCTCGACGCGATGGTTGAGCACCCGATCCTGATCGAGCGGCCGATCGTCGAGACCGCCAACGGCGTCCGCCTGTGCCGGCCGCAGGACAAGGTGCGCGAGATTCTCTAGTCTCGGCGCGATGAGTCGTCTCGACCCGCGCCTGCTGCTCGAGGGCTATGCCACCGGCATCTTCCCGATGGCCGACAGCCGCGAGGCCGACGATTTGTTCTGGGTCGAGCCGCGCAACCGGGCGATCATCCCCCTCGACCGCTTCCACGTCTCGCGCTCGCTCAAGCGGACGCTGCGCTCCGGCCGCTTCAGCGTCACTCACGACAGGGATTTCGCCGCGGTGATCGCCGGCTGCGCCGACCGCGAGGAGACGTGGATCAACGCCGAGCTCGAGCGGGCGATGTTGGCGCTGCACGGCTCGGGCCACGCCCATTCGATCGAAGTGTGGCACGGCGAGAAGCTGGTCGGCGGCCTCTACGGAGTGAAGCTCGGCCGCGCCTTTTTCGCCGAAAGCATGTTCAGCCGGATGACCGACGCGTCAAAGGTCGCGCTCGCCTGGCTTGTGGCGCGCTTGAAGGCCGGCAATTTCACCTTGCTCGACTGCCAGTTCATGACCGAGCACCTCGCCTCGCTCGGCGCGATCGCGATCACCCGCGAGACTTACGTCGCGTTGCTCTCCGCGGCGCTCGGCGGCGGGGTCGCCGGCGGCGGCGCCGTCGACGGCTTGGCCGGGGCGGCCGACGCGCCGCCCGACTTCGCTGCGCTCGACAGGTTGCTCGAGATTGCCGGAGCCGCGGGTGCGGCGGGTCCTGCCGGATATGTCATCTGGCAGCTCTTGGGCCAAACGTCATAGACCGGATGCTCGACGACGTTGAGCGACGGCGATTCCTTGTAGAGCCACCCGGAGAAGACGCGGCCCCACTTCTTGTCGGCGCGCTGGATGTCGACCTGGACGAAGGCGCCGGTCAGCTTCTCCTCTTCCCACGGCGCAGTCGTCTCGCACGCGCGCAGCCGCACGATCACGTCCTTCCACCGCACCGACTGGCCCGGATGCAGGGTGACGTTCTGGACGATGCCGTTGCGCTTGTTGAGAATGCCGAGCACGGCGACGCGCTGGGCCATCGGCGTCACTCCGCCCTGCCCTGCGGCGGTCACCGGCACATTGCTGCCGACCGGCGCCGAGGCGTTCTGCTGCTGCGCGCCTTTGCCGCACGCCGCAAGCGTGAGCGCGATCACCAGCGGTGCAGCGATGTGGCGCACTTTTATTCGGGGATCCACGGCTCATAGTCGCCGGTCGAGGCCAGCCGGATCTTGCCCGAGCCGAGCGCTCCGTCTGGCCGGAACGCCGCCATCGTGCCGGTGAGGTTGCCGCTCGGCTTCTGCTGGAACTTACGCACCGGCGGCAGCGCATTGTCTGGCAGCTCGTCGATGGTGCCCTTGAGCCACAGTTGCCAGCCGGGCGGCACCAGGCTGCCGTCGTTGCTGCCGCAATAGATCACCCAGCGCCGGCGAGGGTTCTTCTTGTGCTGGTAATAGACGTTCCCGGCCTCGTCACGGCCGACCTCGATACCGAAGCGGCGGGTCCACAGCGCGGTGCCCCACGTCGCTCCGTTCCACCAGGTGAAGATCCTCGACCAGAAGCCCATGGAGGAGCGCCTTAGCCGCGTCGTTCGGCGCGAAGCAAGCTAGTGCGTCCAGCTGACGAGGTCGCCCGGTTTGATGCCCAGCTCGGCCGCCCGGCCGCCGCGGATTTCGAGGACCGCCGCGGCCGGTTCGCCGGACGGCAGCGGGGTTTCGTCGAGCGGCTTGGCGTTGGCGATGCGGATGATCGTCCCGTCGGCGCGGATGTAAATGATGTCGAGCGGGATGAGGGTGTTCTTCATCCAGAAGGCGACGTCCTGGGGGGGATTGTAGGGAAAGATCATGCCCTTGTCGGCCGGCAGCGAGCGGACGAACATCAGTCCCCGCTCCTGCTGCTCGGGCGTTCCCGCCACCTCGACGGTGAAATTGTGGACTGCGCTCCCCGAGCGGATGGTCAGCGGCACTTGCGGAAGGCCCGTTTGGGCCCGCTCGTCGACCGGGGCGTTCTGCGCCGGCGCTTGCGGGCTGCAGGCGATGAGCGCGGCAGCAGCGGCGGCGGCTAAAGTCCCGAGCCGTCGGCGGCGCGAAGCTCGACCGCGGTCAGCCCCTTGCCGCTCGGCGCCACCCGCGCCTCCAGCTTCTGCCCCGGCTGAAGCTCGGGCAAATGGGCGTTGCGCACCGTCTCCATGTGGACGAACACGTCCTCGCCGCCGAGCTCGTCCGGCCGCTTCACGAAGCCATAGCCGCGCACTCGGTTGAACCATTTGACCTCCACCGGCTCGAACTCGCCGGCCGCATCGGCCAAGGCCTTGCGGTCGGCACGCTCGGACGGCGGAATGGACGAGCGCGGCTGCGGCGGCAAGGCCGACGACAAATCGATCGACAGGATCTTCTTGGCTTGAAGCCCGCGCGGCAGCCGCACCGGCACGCATTCGATGATCGCCCCTTCGGGGACGCTCCTGCGGCCGTGCTCGCGAAGCACGCTGAAGTGCAGCAGAATATCGCCGTCGAGCGCTTCGCTGACGAGGAAGCCGAAGCCGCGGGTCGCGTCGAACCATTTGACGCGGCCGGTGACCGGTTCCAGTTCGGCTTCCGGAGGGTTCTCTTCCGGATCCATCTCGGCTCGGATTTCGCCCTCCGCCACTTCTACAGACGCGCTACTCATGCGACTCGCATTAACCTCTTGTCGCTGTGTCGGCAAACCGACTTTAGATAGCTACAGGCGGGACCGTTCGGAAAGCTCGTCGAGGTCGACACTTTCGCCGGGCGGCCAGTCGGCGAGCGCCCGGGCGAGCGCGAACGGGTGGCCGGCGCGGACCATTGCGGCGATCGCCCGCTCGCGGCGCTGCGGGTCGCCTCCATCGGCCGGTCCGAACGGCCCGATCTTGCGCCGCTCGGCAAAGCGCATCGCCGCCGCCAGCGCCTGCTCGTCCGCATGGTCGTGAGCAGCAAGGCCGTCGTCCTCCGCGACACCGGCGAGGCGCAGCTTCTCCACCAGCCGCCGCTTGCCGTAGCCGCGGCCGCTCAGGGCCTGCGACTTGCTCAGCGCGTAGGCGGCGTCGTCGACATAGCCGAGCGCGCTCATCCGCTCGGCCAAGCGCTCTAGGTCGGGCTCACCCGCCCCGCCCCAGCCCCGCTCGCGCAGCTTGCGCGTGAGGTAAGCGCGCAGCTTGGCGCGCGTCGTCGCGTAGCGGCCGACATACTTGAGCGCGAGCTCGTTCAGCCTGCTCTCATCGAGCGGCGGTAGGGCTCTTCGCGCTCTTGAGGCTCTCATAACGCCGTTTTTGTGCCATAGTCTCTAAGCATCAGGAAAGCGGCTGCAGGGCTGCAGCCGAAGCGTGCAACGGATTTTCAGGAAGGGACGGCGTGCTCGAGCGCAACGCGTCAGTGAAGACCGAGCTTGCCCCGCCCGGCGCGACACCCACCATCGACGGCCTCAAGCGGCGGCTCGCCGACTTCGCCACGATCGGGGAAGCGCTCGATTATGCCGCGCAAGGCAAGCGCGGACTCAACTTCCACGATGCGCGCGGCACACTGGCGCTGGCCTACAGCTACGCCGAGCTGCGCCGCGACGCGCTCGAGCACGCGCACCGCCTCGCGGCACTCGGCATCAAAAGCGGCGACCGCATCGCGCTGATCGCCGAGACGGGCCCGGAGTTCGCTTCCTGCTTCTTCGGCGCGATCTATGCCGGCGCCTGGCCGGTGCCGTTGCCGCTGCCGACCAGCTTCGGCGGGCGCGAGGCCTATATCGACCAGCTCGCGGTCCAGCTCAAAAGCTGCGACCCGGCGCTGTTCCTCTATCCTGACGAGCTGGTCCAGTTCTGCGGCGGCGCGGCCGACGCCGCCGGCGTCAATTCGCGCACCTGGACGTCGCTAGCCGAGATCGAGCCTGCCGCTGGCGAGTTGCCGACGCCGCAAGCCGACGACATCGCCTATTTGCAATATTCGAGCGGCTCGACGCGCTTCCCGCACGGCGTCGCCGTCACTCACCGGGCGCTGCTCGACAACCTGCGCGCCCACGGCATCGGGCTCAAGGTCCAGGACACCGACCGCTGCGTCTCGTGGCTGCCCTGGTACCACGACATGGGCCTCGTCGGCTGTTTCCTCTCGCCGATCGCTCTCCAATTTTCGGTCGATTATCTGAAGACCGAGGATTTCGCCCGACGCCCGCTCGCCTGGCTCGACATGATCACGCGCAACCCGGGCACGACGGTGAGCTATTCGCCGACCTTCGGCTACGACATCTGCTCGCGGCGGATGAGCTCGCAGACGCGGGCCGAGGACCGCTTCGACCTGTCGCGCTGGCGCATCGCGGGCAACGGCGCCGACATGATCCGCCCCGACGTCATGCAGGCGTTCGTCGACTGCTTCGCCCCCGCG
>DATDDW010000012.1:0-2109 GCA_036523615.1 Sphingomicrobium sp. | reverse complement strand
CGGCGAGCCGACCTGGTTGGGCTCGGACGACATCTGCTCGAGCCACTGCTGCTGATCGCTGGTGCTGATCAGCGCATCGAAATTCTTCTCGAGCGCTTCGCTGGTGGCCGAGGGCTGAGCGGAAGCGCCCGTCGCGGCAAGCGCAACGGCAAGGGCGAACAGGCTGGGCGCAAATCTGCTGGTCATTTCCGCAGGAACTCCACTCCGAAGGCAAGAGTGACCAGCGTGGCGAGGAGATCGATGGCGATCAAGCCAAGGATCACCGCGCCGGCAGTCTTGCCGGCCGTGCGGAGTGTCGAGGTGCGCTTCACTGGCTCGCCTGTAGTCCTTGCGCGAGGTCGTCGGCAAAGCGGCGGTACTTGAGCGCCGTGCGCCACATTTCCTGCGTGCGCGGGCTAAGCCCGGCGTCCCGCGGCTGCTCCGGCGAGGCCGAGGGTTCCTTGTTCACTGACATGCGAGGCACTCGTCGTAATTGGTGCTCGAGGCGAGCGGGATTTCCTTCAATTCCGGCGTGTTGTCGGCTTCGACTCCGCCGGCGAAACCGGCGCGCTGCACCGACTTCGAACGCAAATAATAGAGCGACTTGATGCCCTGCTCCCAGGCGCGGAAGTGGAGCATCATCAGGTCCCACTTGTCGACGTCGGCGGGGATGAAGAGGTTCAGCGACTGCGCCTGGTCGATGAACGGCGTGCGGTCGGCGGCAAGCTCGAGCAGCCAGCGCTGGTCGATCTCGAAGCTGGTCTTGAACACGTCTTTTTCTTCCTGAGTCAGGAAGTCGAGGTGCTGGACCGATCCGCCATTCTCGAGGATCGAGTTCCAGACGGTCTGGCTGTCCTTGGCTTTGTCCTTGAGCATCCGTTCGAGGTACGGGTTCTTGATCGAGAAGGAGCCCGACAAAGTCTTGTGGGTGTAGATGTTGGCCGGGATCGGCTCGATGCACGCGCTGGTGCCGCCGCAGATGATCGAGATCGACGCCGTCGGCGCGATCGCCATCTTGCACGAAAAGCGCTCCATCACGCCCATGTCGGCGGCGTCGGGGCAGGGCCCACGCTCTTTTGCCAGCATCATCGAGGCTTGGTCGACCTGGGCGCGGATGTGCTTGAAGATCTTGAGGTTCCAGCTCTTCGCCATCGCCCCTTCGAACGACAAGTTGCGCGACTGGAGGAAGGAGTGGAAGCCCATGACGCCGAGGCCGACCGAGCGTTCGCGCTCGGCGCTGTACTTGGCGCGGGCCATCTCGTCGGGAGCGCGGGCGATATAGTCGGACAGCACATTGTCGAGGAAGCGCATCACGTCCTCGATGAACTGCTTGTCCTTGTGCCACTCGTCCCAGGTCTCGAGGTTGAGTGAGCTGAGGCAGCAGACCGCGGTACGGTCGGCGCCCAGATGGTCCTTGCCCGTAGGCAGCGTAATTTCCGAGCAGAGGTTCGAGGTCGAAACCTTGAGGCCCAAGTCGCGGTGGTGCTTGGGCATCGACTTGTTCACCGCGTCGATGAAGATGATGTAGGGCTCGCCGGTCGCGAGGCGGGTCTCGACCAGCTTCTGGAACAGCGAGCGGGCGTCGACCGAGCCGCGGACGCTGCCGTCCTTGGGCGACTTCAGCTCGAACTCGGCGCCGTCGCGCACCGCTTCCATGAACTCGTCGGTGACGAGCACGCCGTGGTGGAGATTGAGCGCCTTGCGGTTGAAGTCGCCGCTCGGCTTGCGGATCTCGAGGAACTCCTCGATCTCGGGGTGCGAGATGTCGAGGTAGCAGGCAGCCGAGCCGCGCCGCAGCGAGCCTTGCGAAATGGCCAGCGTCAGGCTGTCCATCACTCGGACGAAGGGGATGATGCCGCTGGTCTTGCCGTTGAGGCCGACGGGCTCGCCGATGCCGCGGACGCGGCCCCAGTAAGTGCCGATGCCGCCGCCGCGGCTCGCCAGCCACACATTCTCGTTCCAGGTGCCGACGATCCCTTCGAGGCTGTCGTCGACACTGTTCAGATAGCAGCTGATCGGCAGGCCGCGGCCGGTGCCGCCGTTCGACAGCACCGGGGTCGCGGGCATGAACCACAGCCGGGAAATGTAGTCGTAGACGCGCTGCGCGTGCTCGGCGTCGTCGGCGTAAGC
>DATDDW010000011.1:0-7938 GCA_036523615.1 Sphingomicrobium sp. | reverse complement strand
ATCGTCGCCGTCACGTCGATGGCGCGCGAATCGGTGCTGTTCGGCGGATTGAACAAAGTGATGTCGCCAGTCCCCGCGGGCACTCCGGCGATCGGGCAATCGCTGCGCACCGCATAGACCCCGCCGCCGTTCTCGGTGGTGAGGTCGCCGGCGTGGCGGCAGCCGCTGAGCACGGCCAAGCCGAGCAGCGCGAGAGTTCTGAACGAAGCGAGGCGAAGCTTCACTAGCGAGGGTCCTTACGAGGGCGGAAAGAGGTCGAGCGCGTTCATAGGAAGGCCCTTCTATGCCTGCAAGCGAAGGCTTACATGGCTTTCCCAATGCTGAACCGAGCGTCCAACAAGCGGCCGAGCCTGCGCGTGCTGATCGCTGCCCCGCGCGGCTTTTGCGCTGGAGTAGACCGGGCGATCCAGATCGTCGAGCTGGCGATCGAGCGCTTCGGGCCGCCGGTCTACGTGCGCCACGAAATCGTCCACAACCGCTTCGTCGTCGAGCGGCTGCGCGAGCTGGGGGCGGTGTTCGTCGACGAGCTCGACGAAGTGCCCGACGATCGGCCGGTGGTCTTTTCGGCACACGGCGTGCCCAAGGCGGTGCCGGCCGAGGCGCAGAGCCGCGGCCTGACCTACGTCGATGCGACCTGCCCCTTAGTCTCCAAGGTCCACCGCCAGGCGCAGCGGCTGATCGAGGAGGGACGCCACATCCTGTTCATCGGCCATGCCGGCCATCCCGAGGTGATCGGCACCTTCGGCCAGGTCCCGGCCGGGTCGATGACCTTGCTGGAGACGGTCGAAGATGTGGCGGCGCTCGAGCCGCCGCAGACCGACATTCTCGCCTTCCTCACGCAGACGACGCTGTCGGTCGACGACACCGCGGCAATCGTCGAGGCATTGAAGACGCGCTTCCCCTCCATCCGCGCGCCGCGCAGCGAGGACATCTGCTACGCGACCTCGAACCGCCAGGCGGCGGTCAAGGCAATTGCCGGCGAATGCGAGCGGCTGCTGGTCATCGGCGCGCCCAACAGCAGCAATTCGCTGCGGCTGGCGGAAGTGGCCGAGCGGATGGGCGTCCCGGCGCGGCTGATCGAACGCGCAGCCGAGATCGATTGGGAATGGCTTGGCGAGCCGAGCACCATAGGCATCACCGCCGGCGCCTCGGCGCCCGAAGTGCTGGTGCGCGAGGTGGTCGACGCTCTCGCGACCCGCTTCGATGTTCTCGAGGAGGAGGCGGACCACAGTCCCGAGCGCATGACCTTCAAGCTTCCGCGCGAGCTCGTGGCTTGAGGTGAGCGAACTCCCGCTCGTCGAAATCTTCACCGACGGCGCCTGCCGCGGGAATCCCGGCCCCGGCGGCTGGGCCGTCCTGTTGCGCACCGGCAAGACTGAGAAGGAACTTGCCGGCGGCGAGCCGCTCACCACCAACAACCGGATGGAGCTGATCGCCGCGATTCGCGGGCTCGAAGCGCTGAAGAAGCCGTGCCGCGTCCAGCTTCACACCGACAGCATCTACGTCCGCGACGGGATCACCCGGTGGATCCACAAATGGCGGCAGAACGGCTGGCGCACCTCGGACAAGAAGCCGGTCAAGAATGCCGAGCTGTGGCAGGAGCTGGTGGACGCCGCCGAGCCGCACCGGGTCGAGTGGCACTGGGTCAAGGGGCACAGCGGCCACCCCGAAAACGACCGCGTCGACGCGCTCGCCTGCGCCGAAGCCGATAGCCAGCGGGTTCACCACCGACTGTAGATCGGCCGGACAGCGCTCGCGAAAGCTGTTACTGTCGTTCGCGTTCACAACGGGGGGAACACCATGCCGATCGAACTCAAGTTGCTTGTCTACAGCGCCATCCTCGCGCTGGTGCAGATGGTCGTTGCCGCGGTCTTTGCTCAAACGCAGGTCGGGCTGCCGGCGCTTGCCGGCAATCGCGAGAACATGCCCGAGCTTACCGGCCCGGCCGGGCGGGCACAGCGCGCGCACCGCAACATGCTCGAGAGCTTCGCGATTTTCGCCGCCGTGGTGCTGGTCGCGCAGGCGACCGGCAGACTCGACGCGATCACCGCGCTCGGCGCCCAGATCTTCTTCTGGAGCCGGCTCCTCTATGCGCTCGTCTACGTGGTGGGCATTCCGTGGCTGCGCACCGCGGTCTGGGCCGTCTCCGCCGCCGGCATCATCATGGTGCTGAGCCAGCTGCTTTAGCGAAGCGCGTCGGCGAAAATACAGCCGGATCGATGTCCGCGACCATTGCGTCGGGCGCTTCACCGAGCAGCTGGGCGGCGGCCATCTTCGCCGCGGCGGGCGAGGTTTGGATACCGAAGCCCCCCTGCCCCGCGCACCAGAAGAATCCCGGCGCCTCAGCGTCGAAGCCGTAGACCGGCAGACGGTCCGGCGCGAAGGTGCGAAGCCCCGCCCACTTCCGCTCGATCGCTTCGATCGGCCAGTCGACCACTTGCTCGAAGCGGTCGATCGCGCCGCCGACGTCGATCTCCTCGGGCGCGGCATCGCACGGATCGGTATCGATTTCGTCGTGCGGGCTGAGCCAGACGGTGCGCTCGCCCTCGCCCTTGAAGTAGAAGGTGCCGTTCGCGTCGTCGACCAGCGGCAGATCGCGCAAGCCGGTGCGGCCGACCCGCAGCTGCACCATTGTCCGCCGCTTGGGCGAAATGCCGAGCGCGTCAACGCCGCAAGCGACGGCGACGTCGTCGGCCCACGCTCCCGCCGCGTCGACGAGCACCGGCGTTGAGAGCTGCTGTCCGTCGGCGAGCTGCACCTGCCAGTCGGCACCGCGGCGCATTGCCGAGTGAAGCCGCGCGTCCAGCCTAACGGTGCCGCCGGCGCGGCGGAACTGGCGCAAGTAAGCCGAATGCAGCGCGGCAACGTCGATGTCGGCGCAACCCGGCTCGAACAGTGCCCGGCGCCACTCGGGCCTGATCCCGGGGATGAGCTGCTCGAGCTCGGCGCGCTCAACGACCCGCGTCTCGACGGCCGGGGGAAGCTGCGGAAGCTCGTCGCGCGTGACGTGGAGGTCACCGCGGATGCGCAGGAAGCTTTGCTCCGCGAACTCCGGCGGCGGCGAGCGCAGGAAATCGCCGGACGCGAGCGTCAGATTCGCCACTTCGGGGCCGCCGTAGCTTTCGAGGTAGAAGGCGGCCGAGCGGCCGGTGGCGTGATAGCCGCACTGGTCTTCGGCTTCGATGATCAGCGTACGCCGTGCGTGCGCGATCTCCGCACCAAGGCTCGCCCCCGCGATGCCGCCGCCGACGATAATGACGTCAAAATCGCTCATTTCCCGCAGCGGTTACGAATTGGAAAGCCGCGCCGTCTAGTGGTGCGTCCATGTTCAACGGCGCATTTACCGATTTGCTGCTGGCCGGCCTTGCCGCGATCCTGATCGTGGCCGCGGTAATTGACGTCCGCACCTTCACCATTTCGAATCGGCTGAACCTCACCGTCGCGTTGCTTGCGCCGCTCTATTGGGCCTCGATCGCGCTTTCGCCCTGGCCGGGAATTGCGGTGCAACTCGCCGCCGCGGTGACCGTCTTCGTGGTACTCGCCGGTGCCTTCTACGCCGGGATGATGGGCGGCGGCGACGTCAAGCTCGCCGCAGCGCTGGCGCTGTGGTTCTCGCCTGCGGGAACACTCAAATTCCTCGTCTGGACCTCGATTGCCGGCGGTGCGCTGACCCTCAGCATTCTCGCCTGGCACCGCATGCAAAAGCGCGAGGGCCGGCCGCAGATTCCGTACGGGGTCGCGATCGCATTCGGCGGTCTCGCGATTCTCACCCAACGGTTTCTTAACCAATTTGTCTGATTTGTGAGGCTGTTCAGGGAAGCCCTTCTAGGGGAGGCGATCGCGCCATGGATGTGAAGAAGCTCGCTCTGCTCGTTGGAGCGCTGGTCATCGCGGTGGTCACCGCAGTGATGGCCAAGAATATGTTCGCCGGCGCCGGTGCGCAGCAGGCTGCAGCGGCACCCGCGGTGCCGATCGGGCCGAGAGTGCTCGTCGCCAAGAAGGCGCTTCCTGTGGGCACGATCATCGATGCCGACAGCTTCACCTTTCAGCCTTGGCCGAAGGAGCTGTTGCAGAGCGCCTACTACGTCGAGAACCAGCCGGATTCGAAGAGTCTCGCCGGGACCGTCGTGCGCTATGCAATCACTGCCGGCCAGCCGGTCACCCGCGGCTCGCTCGTCGGACCGCAGGACCGCGGCTTCCTCGCTGCTGCGCTTGGCGCCGGCATGCGCGCCGTCACCGTTCCGGTGAACGCGTCGACCGGCGTCGCCGGCTTCGTCTTCCCCGGCGACCATATCGACCTGGTGCTGACGCAGCAGGTCACGGGTGGCGGCGACGGGCCGGCGCTCAAGGTCGCCGAGACGATCGTCCGCAACGTGCGGGTGCTCGCGACCGACCAGCGCTTCACCGACAAGGACGAGGACGGCAAGACCGTCGTCAAGACTTTCGCCAACGTCACCCTCGAGGTCACGCCGCGGATCGCGGAAAAGATCGCCGTCGCGCAGAGCATGGGTCAGCTGTCGCTGTCGCTGCGCTCGATCTCCGACAACACCGCCGAGCTCGAGCGGGCGATTGCCGCGGGCGACGTGAAGGTTCCAGCCAACGCCGATCCGTCGCAGGAGAAGCAGTTCCTGCTGCAGGTCGCCGACCGCCCGATCGATACCAATACGACGTTCACGACCGGCGGCGACGTGTCGCGCTTCCAGCGCCGCACCGTCCCGGCCAAGCCGTCGCAGGGAATGTCTGAAGCGATGGCCGGTCTCGGCAAGGGGATTGGCCAGATGATCAGCGCAGCAACCGGTCAGCCGGGCGCTGCTGCTGCCCCCGCGGGTCCGGTGGTCCGGGTCGCTCGCGGCAATGATGTCACCGTTGTTCCGGTGGGAGCTCACTAAGATGAACTATCGCAAGATCAGCCGCCGGGCGCGTCTCGGCACAGCGATGGCGGCCGTCGTGCTGGCCATCGGCGCCGCGGCCCCGGCCGCGGCCCAGCCGAGGGCCTACACGTCGGGCACCTACCGCCCCTCGACGCAGGTGCTGCTCTCGGTCGGCGAAGGCCAGATGGTCAACCTGCCGCGTTCGGTGTCGAGCGTGTGGACGTCGAACCCCAAGGTTGCCGACGTCTACGTCAACAGCTCGCGTCAGATTAACCTGTTCGGCAAGGATGCCGGCGAAGCGACGGTGATCGCCACTGCCGCGGACGGCTCGGTCGTCTACGGCGCCAACGTTCGCGTCAACCAGAACATCAGCAAGGTGAGCGAGGTCCTGCATCAGGCGATGCCGGATTCGAACATCAGCGTGACGACGGTCGGCCAGGTCGCCGTGATCAACGGCATGGTCGCTTCGCCCGAGGACGCCGCGCAGGCCGAGGTGCTGGTCAAGTCGCTGCTCAACCCGGGCGTCGACGTCAGCAATCCGGCGACGCCGCTGGCGATCGTTCCGGTCAACCGGCTCAAGGTCGCCACCCCGCTGCAGGTGATGCTCAAGGTGCGCATCGCGGAGATGAACCGCTCGCTCGTGAAGCAGTTCGGCGTCAATCTCTTGTCGCGCGACCAGGGCCGCACCCTGTTCAACATCGGCCGCGGCAACCCGGGCACGATCAACGTCGTCAAAGGCACGGTCGACCCGGCAACCGGCCTCGCGCCCGAATCGATTCAGAACGTGACCTTCAACAACCTCGTCGGGGGAACCTCGCTGGGGCTGTTCGGCAAGATCCTCGGCCTCGACGTGCTCGGCACGCTCGATCTGCTCGAGAACGACGGCGTGATCACCACGCTCGCCGAGCCGAACCTCACCGCGCTTTCGGGCGAAACCGCCAGCTTCCTCGCCGGCGGCGAGTTCCCGATCCCCGTCTCGCAGGCGATCGGCGCGGTCACCATCGAATATAAGCAATATGGCGTGGGCCTCGCCTTCACGCCGGTGGTGCTGGGCGACGGCCGCATCTCGATGCGCGTCCGCCCCGAAGTCAGCGAGCTCAGCGACGCCGGCAGCGTCGTGCTCAACAACTTCCGGGTGCCGGCACTGACTACGCGGCGCGCAGAGACGACGGTCGAGCTTGGCTCGGGCCAGTCGTTCATGATCGCCGGGCTGCTTCAGAACAGCAACACCAACAGCATCGAGAAAGCGCCGTTCCTCGGCGACATCCCGGTGCTCGGCGCCTTGTTCCGCTCGACCAAGTTCCAGCGCAACGAGACCGAGCTGGTGATCATCGTCACGCCGTACCTGGTGCGGCCGGTGTCGGGGCAGCTCGCCACGCCGACCGACGGCTATCGCGCGCCGGACGACATCCAGCGCAACTTCATGGGCCAGAGCTACACCGGCAAGAGCGGTGCGATGCAGCCGACGGCGATCCCGGCTCCGCCGGTCGCTGTTGGGCCGGGCGTCAGCGGTGCAGTCGCTGCGCCGATGCCCGCCGCAGCTGCCGCTGCTCCGGGGTTCAAGCTGTGACCCGCGCTCTCAAGAAGGATAGGACGATGCGTTCGAAACTGATCCTCATCGCGCTCGCTTCGGCGCTCTCGGCCTGCCACACGCCGGACATGGCCGACACGGGCGTGGCCGCGGTCAATGTGCCGGTCGTCACCAGCACCGACTATGTGTTCGAGGCCGCCGCGCCCGATGGCGGGCTGGCACCCGGCGAGACCGATCGGCTCAACGGCTGGTTCCAGGGTCTGGGCCTTGGCTACGGCGATTCGATCTACGTCGACGGCCCTTATGCGGCCGCTCGCGGCCAGGTGGCGGCGGTCGCCGCGCAGTACGGCATGGAAGTTTTGGCCGGCGCGCCAGTCACCGCCGGGTTGGTCCAGCCGGGCTCGGTTCGGGTTGTGGTCAGCCGCCGACGCGCGGTCGTCCCGTTCTGCCCGAACTGGAGCGTGCCGTCGCAGCCCAATTACAGCAACCGCAACATGTCGAACTACGGCTGCGGCGTGAACGCCAACATCGCCGCGATGGTCGCCAATCCCGAGGACCTGCTCCACGGGCGCGAAGGCTCGGGCGTGGATGACACCCGCACCGCGGCCAAGGCGGTCATCTTCTACCGCTCGAGCCCGCCGACGGGCACCAAGGGTCTGCAGGACATCAGCACGAAGAAGGGCAGTCAGTGATGAACGCTCCGTTTCAAGCACGCGCGGGACTTCGGGATCCCTTCACCGCCTTCGTCTGCGACGATGCGACCGCCGACATGCTTCGGCCGGTGGCAGTCGAGCACGGCTGGTCGCCGGAGAAGGTCAACAAGGGCGGCCTGCGCAACGCAGTGCAGTCGCTGTCGGTGTCGGCCAGCCCGAACATCCTGTTCGTCGACCTGTCCGAATCGGCCGACCCGCTCAACGACATCAACGCGCTGGCCGAGGTGTGCGAGCCGGGGACGATCGTCATCGCGTCCGGCACGGTGAACGACGTTCGCCTGTACCGCGACCTCGTCGCCAGCGGCATCCACGACTATCTGCTGAAGCCGTTCACGGTCGATCAGCTGCGCGACACCTTCGCCCACGCCCAGATGGTCCTCTCGGGCCCTCGCGGCGAGGCGCAGGCCGACAAGCCGCACGTGATGGCGGCCGTGATCGGCGTGCGCGGCGGCGTCGGCGCTTCGACGATCGCGACGTCGCTCGCCTGGCTCTTGGGTGAGAAAGCGCGGCGCACGACCGCGCTGCTCGACCTCGACGTTCATTTCGGCACCGGAGCCCTGGCGCTCGACCTCGAGCCGGGCCGCGGCCTGACCGATGCGATCGAGAACCCGAGCCGCATCGACGGGCTGTTCATCGAGCGCGCGATGGTCCGCGCCAACGAGCGCCTGTCCGTTCTTTCGGCCGAAGCCCCGATCCACCAGCCGCTGGTGACCGACGGCACCGCCTTCTTCCAGCTTCAGGAAGAGATGCGCAACGCGTTCGAGTCGACGGTTCTCGACCTGCCGCGCCACATGCTGATCCAGTATCCGCACCTGGTGCACGA
>DATDDW010000010.1:0-5376 GCA_036523615.1 Sphingomicrobium sp. | reverse complement strand
AGGACCGACTCCAATCAATGGGAGCGCGGCTTATTTAGCGGTGTACCGGCTCCGGGTAGCAGTAACGCTCACCCGAATTCAAAGTGCGCACAGGGAAAGGCAACTGATTGCGGTTGGGCCGTCGTCCTTCCTCACATCCGGGTCGATGACTGGGTGTTCGGCGTTTCGTCCGTGGGCAAGGACGGGTTTGAGAGCCCCGTCGCCTCGGCGGTACCGGGCGGCGCTTTCCATCCCTATATTGCTCGGGAGAAGAAGTAGGAGCGTACGCATGGCCGGCGGATGGACCCGCGATGGAGCGGTAGAGCAGCAGATCGAGGACACGGTGAAGGACGCGGTGCTTCGCGCCCGCGCGCTGACGCCGAAGGGCGAGAGCGCCGAGGAATGCGGCGACTGCGGCGAGCCTATCCCGAAGAAACGGCGCGAGGCGCTGCCGGGCGTCCGCACCTGCGTCGCCTGCCAGTCCGAGCGCGACAAGGCGGTCGTCCACTCGACCATCAACCGCCGCGGCAGCAAGGATAGCCAGCTTCGCTAGGGCTGGTTAGGGCGAGACATGGCTCGACCGCCCCGAACACCGCGAACGCCCCGGCAGGCCCGCGAAGCACGACCGCCCCGACCGCCGCGTAACCAGTCTGGCAAGCGCGCCGCCGGCTTGCCCAGCCGCAAGCAGATCCTCGATTTCATCGCGACCTCGGACCAGCCGGCGGGGAAGCGCGAGATCGCGCGCGCGTTCGGCCTGTCGGGGCAGACCAAGATCGACCTCAAACGACTGCTCAACGACATGGCCGACGAGGGGCTGATCGATCATTCGCGCGGCCGCTCCTTTCACCAGGCCGGCGGCGTGCCCAAGGTCACGGTGCTTCGGGTCACCCAGGTCGACGACAGCGGAAACGTCTTCGCCGTGCCCGAGCAATGGCATGCCGAGACCCCGCCGCCGCGCTTGCGCCTGATCGAGCGAGGCAGGAGGAGCGCGCTCGGCATCGGCGACCGCGTGCTCGCCCGGACCGAGGAGAAAGGGCAGGGCTGGATCGCCCACCCGATGAAGAAGCTCGCCCGGGCGGCCGAGCTGACGCTGGGTGTCGTCAGGCAGGAGGGCGATCGGTATTGGCTCTCGCCGGTCGACAAGAAAGAACGCCGCGAGCTCGCCATCCACGAACTCAAGGACGCCGAGCCCGGCGACCTCGTGCTGTGCGAAGTGACCGGGCGTCCGCCGCGGGTCTCGGCTCGCGTAGATGCCGTGCTCGGCGACCCGTTCGCGCCGCGCAGCTTCTCGCTGATCGCGATCCACAAGCACGGGCTTCGCGCCGAATTCGCGCAGGAAGCGATCGACGAGGCGCATCGCGTCGCGCAGCAGCCGCTCGGCGAGCGCGAGGACCTCACGCACCTGCCGATCGTCGCCATCGATCCCGACGACGCGCGCGATCACGACGATGCGATCTGGGCCGAGGCGGACGGTGAGGGCTGGAACGCGATTGTCGCGATTGCCGACGTCAGCTTCTACGTTCGCCCGGGCAGCCAGCTCGACCGCGAGGCGCGGGCGCGCGGCAACAGCGTCTATTTCCCCGACCGCGTCGTGCCGATGCTGCCCGAGGAGCTGTCGGCGGACATCTGCTCATTGAAGGCGGGCGCGGATCGGGCGGCGCTGGCATGCCACCTGAAGATCGGCAAGGACGGCGCGCTCAAGAGCTGGCGGTTCACTCGCGCCAAGATCCGGGTTGCTGCGAACATTGCCTACGAGGACGCGCAGGCGGCGATGGATGCGGCGGGCGAAGAGCGGGTCGAGGTCAGCTCGCCGACCTGCGACATGCCGCTGGTCGAAGGCCGCGTGCCGACCGAGCTGGTCGAGAAGGCGCTGAAGCCTTTGTGGGCCTGCTGGCGCGCGCTGTTCACGGCGCGCCAGAAGCGCGATCCGCTCGAGCTCGACCTGCCCGAGCGGCGGGTGATGCTCGACGAGAAGGGACGGATCACCTCGATCGCGCCGCGCGACCGGCTCGATGCCCACCGGCTGGTCGAGGATTATATGATCGCCGCCAATGTCGCCGCGGCGCGCGCGCTGGAGGCTAAGAAGGCGCCGGTGATGTACCGGGTCCACGAGCCGCCCAGCCGCGAGAAGCTGGTCGCGCTCAAGGATTATCTGAAGACGTTCGATCTCGAATTCGCGCTCGGCCAGGTGATCAGGCCGGCGACCTTTAACGCCATCATTGCGCGCTTCGGCGAGCGGGAGGGCCGCCAGGAGATCATGGAGCAGTTGCTGCGCACGCAGATGCAGGCGCGCTACTCGACCGAGCGGCTCGGCCATTTCGGGCTCGCCCTTGCGACCTACGCCCATTTCACGTCGCCGATCCGGCGCTACGCCGACCTGCTCGTCCACCGCTCGCTGGTCGATGCCTACAAGCTTGGCGACGGCGGGCTGACCGATCATGAGGCCGAGGCGATGGAGGTCACCGGCGAGCTTATCTCCATGCTCGAGCGCCGGGCGATGGAGGCGGAGCGCGACACCGTCGACCGCTATGTCGCCGCGTTCCTCGCCGACCAGGTCGGCCAGCTGGTCGAGTGCCGGATCACCGGAGTCCAGCCGTTCGGATTTTTCGCCACGGTCGAGGACTTGGGCGGCGACGGGCTGCTGCTCGCCAAGGACCTCGGCCAGGAATATTTCCGCTACGATGAGGGCGCCAAGCAGCTGGTCGGCGACGAGACGGGCGAGACCTACCGCATCGGGCAGCGGCTGACGCTGCGCCTGGCGGAGGCGAACCCGGTGAGCGGGTCGCTGCGCTTCGAGCTTCCGGAAGGCAGCTATGGCGGTTCGTCGATGCCCATGCGGCGCGACCGGATGCGCGGGAGCGGCCGCCGGGGCCGCCCGGCCAACATCCGCCACAGCAATCGCCGCCGTTGACCGTCAACTTCGACGAACGCCGTTCGTCGACAGTCCTATTCGACTAACACGCGAGTTTTGTCGGCTGTTCGACAAAGGGCGGATGGCTACGGCAACCGTCTCGGACTTACGCTCCACCCGCCCAAAACAAAGGGGAATGAGCATGCGTAAGTTGATCATCACGCTTTCGTCGATTGCGGTGTTGGCCACCGCTGCAGCAGCGCCCGCCGCCGCGCCCAACGCCGCCGGTGCGGCTGTCGTAAACCAGATCGTGGCGTCCGAAGCGACGGTCCAACCGGTCAGCGGCGGCAAGGCGCTGCCTGCCGACCAGACCAAGCAATGCCGCCACCTGCCCTCGAGCTATTCGCGGCTGCCGCAGCGCGTCTGCCTGACCAAGCAGCAGTGGGCGAAACTCGACGAGGAGTCCCGCTAGCTCTTGGTGTGCTCGCGGCGGCGCCCCCTTTCACGCCGCCGCGAGCCTTCGCCTCTGCCGCAACCTTTCGGACGCGCATGGATTGGGGGCGCATCGGGCAGGAGATGCGCCATGGCCTATAAGATCGCGATCATCGTCGGCAGCCTCAGGAAGGACAGCCTCAACCGCAAGGTGGCGCGATCGATCTGCGCGATCCGCGGCGACAATCTCGATTGCTCGATGATCGAGATCGGCGATCTGCCGCTGTACAACCAGGACCTCGACTCCAATCCGCCCGAGCAATGGGTGCGGTTCCGCGATGAGGTGCGCGACAAGGACGGCGTGCTGTTCGTCAGCCCCGAGTACAACCGCGGCATCCCGGGCGTGCTGAAGAACGCGATCGACGTCGGCTCGCGGCCGTACGGCGAGAGCGTGTTCGACAAGAAGCCGGCGGCGATCGTCACCGCCTCGCCGGGCTCGATCGGCGGCTTCGGCTCGAACCACCAGATCCGCCAGGCCTGCGTATTTTTGAACATGCCGGTGATGCAGCAGCCTGAGGCCTATCTCGGGCATGTGTCGGACGACAGCTTCGATGACAGCGGGTGCCTCAAGGACGGACCATTGAAGGGTCTGGTGACGAAGCTCGCGCATGCGTTCCACGACTGGGTCGACATGATCCATCGCTCGCGCGCCGCGCTCGCCGAAGACGCGGCGCATTCCTCTGCCGGCCAGGCGAAGCAGAAGGAACACGCCTGACACTTGGCGGCGGCTGAACGCGTCGCTTAGCTCGCCGCACTCACTTTGCGGAGGATCGCGATGGAACTACCCTGGCTCTCCCGCTGGCAGCCACAGCTGCTCGCCATTCTGCGGATCGTGGTCGGGCTGCTTTTCCTCGAGCACGGCCTGTCCAAATTCTTCGGCTTCCCGGTGCCTTTTCCGATGCCGGGTCCGTTGCCGCCGCTGTTGATCGCTGCCGGGGTGATCGAGTGCCTCGCCGGCGTGCTGGTCACCGTCGGCCTGTTCACGCGGCTGGCCGCGTTCATCGCGTCGGGCGAAATGGCGGTGGCTTACTGGATGCAGCATTTTCCGAACGGCTTCTGGCCTCTCGCCAACAAAGGCGAGGCGGCAATCCTCTTCTGCTTCGTCTTCCTCTATCTCGCCGCGGCGGGGCCGGGCGCGTGGAGTATCGACGGGGCCCGGCTCAAGAACGAGCCGATCAGGTAACCTTCGCGCGCTCCTTGAAGCGCGGCTGGTCCCATTCGCGAGTCGAAAGGATTCCGGCGAGCATTTCAGCAGCGCGGACCACGTCGGCGAACCGCGTGTAAAGCGGGGTGAAGCCGAAGCGCATCAGGTCGGGAGCGCGGAAGTCCCCGATCACGCCGCGGGCGATCAGCGCCTGCATCACCGCATAGCCCTCGGGATGGGCGAAGACGACGTGGCTGCCGCGCTGCGCCGGGTCGCGCGGCGATTCAAGGCTGACCTCGCCGCCGCAGCGGGCTTCGACCTCGTCGACGAAGAGCTGCGAAAGCTTGCGGGATTTTTCTTCGACATCGCGCATCGAAATGTCGGCGAACGTGTCGAGCCCGGCCTCGAGCGCGGCAAGCGCGAGGATCGACGGCGTGCCGGTGAGGAACTTGAGGATACCGTCGGCCGGTCGATAGTCGTCGACGAAGGCGAAGGGCTCAGCATGGCCCATCCAGCCGCTGAGCGGGTTTTGCAGCTCGTCCTGCAGCCGCTCAGCGACGTAGACGAAGGCCGGCGCGCCGGGGCCGCCATTCAAATATTTGTAGCCGCAGCCGACCGCGAGCTCGCAGCCGCTGCCGTTGAGGTCGAGCTCGATCGCGCCGGCGCTGTGCGACAGGTCCCACACCATCAGCGCCCCCGCCGCGAGCGCGGCCTCGTTGACCGCGCGCATGTCGTAGAAAGAGGCCGAGCGATAATCGACATGGGTCATCGTCGCGACGGCCGTGTCCTGATCGATCGCCGCCTCGACCTCACCGGGATCGACCGATTGCAGGCGAAGGCCAAGCAGGTCGGCGAGACCGTGAGCAACATAGAGGTCGGTCGGGAAGTTGCGCTTATGCGTCAGGATCGT
>DATDDW010000009.1:0-4797 GCA_036523615.1 Sphingomicrobium sp. | reverse complement strand
CTCTTAGACATCGGCGCCGGCACGAACGAAATCCGGCGCATGCTGATCGGCCGCGAGCTGATCGGCGTTTAGAAGCCGGCGAGCTTCACTACGCCCCAGGCGGCGAGCGCCACCCCGGCGAGGCGGCCGACTTGCGGTCCGCCGGGAACCAGCTTCTCGACCGCGACGATGCCCGTCAGCGCAATCACCCATAACAGGTTCATCACGCCGCCGACGAAGAGCAGGACCATCAGCATCCAGCAGCAGCCGAGGCAGTAGAGCCCATGTCTCACGCCCAGCTGCACGGCGCCGATCGTCCCGCTGCGCCAGTGGCGGCTGATGAATTGTGCAGGCGAGCGGCACTCGCGCACGCAGGCCGATTTGACCGGGGACAGCTGATAGAGCCCGGCGACGACCAGCACCGCACCTTGGGCGAAGCGGTTATCCAGGCTCATCGAGGGCCCGACGAGCAGCAGCTGGACGATCGCCGCGCCGATCGAAAACAGCAGCCACACGCCAAGGTAGCCCGCAAGGAACACCCAGGTTTGGGCGATCGCGGAATCGCGGTTGCGCATCTCGCGGACGCGTGAATAAAGCAGGACCGCGGGCGCTGCCGACGGGAGCATCATCGCCACCATCATCAGCCACCACATCACAACCAGCGCGCCAAATGGCGGTTCGCTCATCGTCGAGCTCGCCAGCGCGGCGCGCTCGGCCAGGTACCACCAGGCAAGCGCCGCCAATCCGGCGAGGCTGGCCGCAACCAGCGCCCGCTCGTGACGAAGAACCCGGCTGGTCAGGTCAGGCTGCGGCGCGGACGACCCCATGGCTGCAAAGGTGCAGGTTCGCGAACTGCCCGTAACTGTTGCCGAAGTCGACCTGCATCGGCCCGCCGGTCGTGCGGCTCGAGGCGCTGCCGATATCGGCGACCTCATATTCAAAGCCATTGGGGAGCACGATCTGCGCGCGCGATTCCTCCCCCGAGACCTTGTTGCGAATCGGCTCGCCCGTCATTTCAACATAGCCCGGAACGGAAAGTCGCCCGCGCCGCGCCTCAACATCGACCTCGAAATCGATTTTGGTGAACACCGGGTCGTGCATTTTCGTGACCGTCGATGCGTACACCGCAAACATCGTCGCGAACGGGTCGGTGTCCTGGCCCGTCATGATTTTGAGCAGCGCCTCGCGCTGCTGATCGTCGGCGTTCTCGTCGACGAAGGCGAGCACCTCGCCATTGCCTTCGTGGATCGGGCCCGGCCATTTGAAGATTGCGCCGATCTTCAGGCCACCCAGCCGAGTATCGCCATGGCGGCCTTCATCGATCTGAATGCCCGCGACCGCGTAGCAATGGCCTTTGTCGGGCAGCGCATTGAACTGGCAGTTGCAGCCGTATTCGCAGGTGCAGTTGACGAGCTCCCGACCCTTGAACTCCCAATAGGTCATTGGCCCTCCTCTTCACGGAACCGGAACTCGCCATAGCACTGGCGGCGGAGCCGATGAAGCGTGGCCTTTAGCCCCAGATCTTCACGCGCTGGTTCGGCGCCAAGTACAGCTTCTGCCCCGGCTGGACGTTGAACGCCGGGTACCAGGCGTCGATGTTGCGCACCGTCTGTGCGCGGAACTGGTCCGGCGCGTGCTCATTGGTCAGCACGATCTGCCGCAGCGATTCCGGCCGCCACTTCGCCGCCCATGACTGCGCGTAGGCGATGAAGAAGCGCTGGTCGCCGGTGAGACCGCCGATCACCGGCGCCGGCTTGCCGCCCAACGACGCCTTGTAGGCGTCATAGGCAGCGCCCAGTCCCGCGACGTCCGCGATATTCTCGTTGATCGTGAGCTTGCCGTTGAGGTGCAGCCCCGGCAGGGCCTCATAGGCGTCGAACTGCTTCTCGAGCGCTGTCGCCTGCGCCTGGAAGTTTTTGAAGTCGGCCGGAGTCCACCAGTTCCGCATCGCCCCGCTGGCGTCGAACAAAGCGCCGCCGGTGTCAAAGCTGTGGCTGATCTCATGCCCGATCGTCGCGCCGATCGCGCCATAGTTGAAGGCCGCGTCGGCGTTCGGGTCGAAGTACGGCTTGACCAGGATCGCCGCGGGGAAGTTGAGTGCGTTCTGCACCGGCAGGTTGACCGCATTGACCAGCTGCGGCGGCATCCACCACTCGTCCCGGTCCATGGGCTTGCCGATCTTGGCGATCTGGTGCCGGTACTCCCACAGCGCCGTATTCTTCTGATTGGCGTAGGCGTTGTCGCCGACGATCTGCAGACCCGAATAATCGCGCCAGCTATCGGGGTAACCGACGCCGACGACGATATTCTCGACCTTCTTCAGCGCCTCCTGCTTGGTCGCCGGAGTCATCCAGCCGATCGCCTGCACCCGCCGCGCAAAGGCGGCTTTCAGATTGTCGACCATCTTCTGGATCTCGGCCTTGGCCGAGGCCGGGAAATATTTGTCGACATAGGCTTTGCCGACAGCATCCTGCAGCGCGTTGCTGGTCGCGTTGAGCGCCAGCTGGTCGCGCGGCCGCTGCTGCGGCGTCCCCTGCAACGTGGTGCCGAAGAAGGCAAAGCTCGCGTCGCGGAACGGCTTGGGCAGCACCGCCGCCTGCTGGTTCAGCGTGTGGAAGGTGAGCCAGTCCTTCCAGTTCTGCAGCGGCTCCGA
The DNA here is from genome assembly GCA_036523615.1 of Sphingomicrobium sp. Classification (GTDB taxonomy): domain Bacteria; phylum Pseudomonadota; class Alphaproteobacteria; order Sphingomonadales; family Sphingomonadaceae; genus Sphingomicrobium. Next base: position 2,165 of record DATDDW010000009.1, on the reverse strand, counting down.
CGCGACCAGCGCCGAGAGCTTGGGAATCGACGCATAGTGATAAGCGTCGAACTTCTGCACGCTGCCCAGGCCGGCTGCGCCCAGCAGCGCCGCCCAGTCGATTCCCGGCGCCTTCTGCTCGAGCTGCTGGCGATTCCACACTTGCGCGCCGTTCTTGAAGTCCTCGCTCTGCTCGCGCGTCTCGTGCGCATTGGCGATCTTGGTCTCGAGATCGAGAATGCGTCCCGCGGCGCCCTGCGGGTCGGGATAGCCGGCGTTCTGCAGGATCGTCGTGACGTACGTCTTATACTTGGCCCTTGTGTCGGCCATCTTCGCGTCGCTCGAGAGATAATAGTCGCGTTCGGGGAGGCCGAGCCCGCCCTGCATCAGGTAGGGCAGCTGCTCGCCGGGCGTCGCCAGCCCCTGCGTCACGAACACGCCGAAGAGGTTCTCGGTGTGGAAGTTGGTCGCGTTCAGGGGATCGGTGTCGGCGCGCAATGTGCCGCCGATAGCTGCGCTCAGCTGGTGCTTGTCGGCAATGCGCCCGATCGCGTCGAGGTCCGCCTTGGCCGGAGCGAGCCCGGCGCGGTCGATCGCGTCGGTGTTGACGTACGCATTATAGTAGTTGGCAATGAGGGCATCGGTACCACCCGATGGATTCGACTTGATGATCTCATCGAACAGCGCGCGCGTGTTCTTTTCGCGCTCCTGGTCGGCGATCCAGAAGGAGCCGATGCGCGCGCGGTCGGCGGGGATTTGCGTGTTCTTCACCCAGCTGCCGTCGGCGTAGCTGAAGAAGTCGTCGCCGGGCTTCACCGACTTATCCATCCAGCTCGCTTGGATCCCGGCGTTGCTGCCTTGCTGCTGCTCCTGTGCGGCATTGCCGCCCGGACTTGTGTTGCATCCGCTCAGCGCCAGCGCCGAAGCGAAGATCAAAAGCAGCGGCTTGGTCATCACAATCCTCTCCCAACCGGCGTCCCGCTGGCCCAACGCTCGGCTTTGCAATGAGGCAAGCAGCGGCTAGGCGAGCGGCACGGCTTTTCGACCAACGGACGAACCACAGGGATGAGCGCGCCGCGGATCGACAGCAAAATCGCCATCGACGGCGACGAGTTCCGCGCGCGCGCCGAGCACAACCGCGCGCTGGTCGAGAAGCTGCGCGCCGACGTCGCCGAGGCGGCCAAGGGCGGGCCGGAGAAGCACCGGCAGCGCCACGTCGAGCGCGGCAAGCTACTCCCGCGTGAGCGCGTCGAGCGGCTGCTCGACCCAGGCTCGCCGTTCCTCGAGATCGGCCAGCTCGCCGCCTGCGACATGTACGAGGGCGAAGTGCCCGGCGCAGGGATCATCTGCGGGATCGGCCGCGTCTCGGGCCAGCAGGTGATGATCGTCTGCAACGACGCGACGGTGAAGGGCGGCACCTACTATCCGGTCACCGTCAAGAAGCACCTGCGGGCGCAGGAAATCGCTGAACAGAACCGCCTGCCATGCATCTACCTGGTCGACAGCGGCGGCGCCAACCTGCCGCACCAGGCCGACGTCTTTCCCGACCGCGAACATTTCGGCCGGATCTTCTTCAACCAGGCGCAGATGAGCGCCAAGGGCATCCCGCAAATCGCCTGCGTGATGGGCAGCTGCACCGCCGGCGGCGCCTACGTCCCGGCAATGAGCGACGAAAGCGTGATCGTCCGCAACCAGGGCACGATCTTCCTCGGCGGCCCCCCCCTGGTGAAGGCGGCGACCGGCGAAGAAATCAGCGCCGAGGATCTGGGCGGCGGAGACCTCCACGCGCGCAAGTCCGGCGTGGTCGATCACCTCGCCGAGAATGACGAGCATGCGCTGACCATCGTCCGCGACATCGTCTCGACCTTGCAGCCGCAGGTGAGCGCGCTTGAGCTCAAAGAGCCGCGCGCGCCGCTGTTCGATGCGGAAGAGCTGTACGGCATCATCCCGGAAGACGTGCGCGCGCCGTACGACGTGCACGAGGTGATCGCGCGCATCGTCGACGGGTCCGAGCTGCACGAGTTCAAGCCCCAGTTCGGCACCACTTTGGTCTGCGGCTTCGCCCACATCTGGGGGATCCCGGTCGCGATCCTCGCCAATAACGGGATCCTGTTCAGCGAAAGCGCGCTCAAGGGCGCGCATTTCATCGAGCTCGCCTGCCAGCGGCGCATTCCGCTGCTGTTCCT
>DATDDW010000008.1:0-12500 GCA_036523615.1 Sphingomicrobium sp. | reverse complement strand
TCTGGTCTTCCATCACCGTGAGGGGCACCGAGCCAATGGCGAGAAGCCGGTCGTGGAACGATTTTTCGTCGAACTTCGGCCCGAGCTTCGTTTCGGCCTCCGAGCGCAGCCGGCGAATGGTCAGCTCGCCCAGCTTGTAGGCGAGCGCCTGGCCCGGCCAACTGATGTACCGGTCGACCTCGGTCTCCACCTCGTGCTGCGACAGAGCGGTGTGGCCGGCGAGATAATCGATCGCCTGCTGGCGCGACCAGCCGTAGCGGTGCACTCCGGTGTCGATCACCAGTCGCGCGGCGCGCCACATCTCGTAGCTCAGCTGGCCGAACTTCTCGTAGGGCGTGCGGTAGATGCCGAGCTCGTTCCCGAGCCATTCACTGTAAAGCCCCCAGCCCTCGCCTGCCCCGGAAAAATAGATGCGCCGGCGGAACTTGGGCAGCGCCTTCTGCTCGGCCTGCAGTGCCAGCTGGAAGCTGTGCCCGGGCTCGCACTCGTGAAGCGTGAGGACCGGGATGTTGTACAGCGGCCGGACCGGCAGGTTGTAGGTGTTCATCATGCAATTCTCGAGTCCGCCCCGGCCCGAGGTGTAGAAAGGCGCGAGCGCGTCGGGCACCGGGATGATCCCGAACCGCCGCCGCGGCAGGAGCCCGAAATGCTGGCCGATCACCCCATCGACGCGCTTCACGACATAGGATGAGACGCCCATCAGCTCGTCGGGGCTCTTGGCGATGAACTGCGGGTCCGTCTTGAGGAAGTGGAGGAATTCCTCGAACGAGCCCTTGAACCCGCTCTCGGCCATCACCTTGCGCATTTCTGCATCGATGCGCGTGACTTCGCTGAGGCCGAGCTTGTGGATCTCCTCGGGGCTCTTGTCGGTCGTCGTATATTCGCGGATCTGCGCGCGGTAGAAAGCGTCGCCGTCGGGAAGGTCGTGCGCCGAGACGGTCGGCCGCGCCTTGGCGATATATTCGTCGCGGATGAAGGCGAGCAGCTTGCGGTACGCGGGAAGCACCGACTGCTCGGCCGCAGCGCGGCCTTGAGCCCGCAACGCCGCCTGCTCCGCCGCCGGGATCGTCGACGGCATGTTGGCGAACGGTTTCATGAAGCTGCTGCTGTCGGGGGTCGCATCGGCGAAGGTCGCGACCGACGCATCGCGTCCGGTCAGCGTCGCGCGGGGGACGCTGAAGCCACGCGCGAGTCCCGCGCGCATGTTGGCGATATTCTCGTCGAAATAGCGCGGGATGTCGCGCATCCGCGCGATGTAGCGGCGGTAATCGGTGGCATTGTCGAAGGGCTGCTGCGCGTCGAGGTAGGTCCAGAAGGAGCTGTCGCTGTTGAACGGCATCTCCCAAGTGCGGAATTTGGCTTCGATCAGCGCATTCTCGAGCACGGTGCGGAACACTGCGGCATTGACCTGCTCCTCGGGCGAAAGCTGCGCCGCCGGGATCGCGTTGAGTTGCGCCAAGACGTTCTTGAGATACGCCTCGCGCCGGAGCTGCGAGGCGGCGTCGACGCGCGGCAGGTGATCGGCGCCTTTGAGGTCACCGCTCGAATCCTCGATCTGCCCCGATTCCGTCGCATCCCAGGCAGCATAGCCGTCGTAGAGCGCCCGCAAGCGAACGTCGGCGGAGTTCTGCGGCGCGGCTTGCTGGACCGGCGCGGCGGCTGACGCTGCGGCAGTCCAGCCGGCGCCGGCGACGAGCACCGCCGCGACATGAATCACTGTCTTCATCACCAGCCCTCCTTCGCCGGGCGGGAAGCTAGCAGCCCTGCCCCGCGAGACAATCGCCTGCTCGACGCAGCGGCTGCAGGTCCGGTTCGACGAACCGCCGCCGCGCTTCAACCGAGGACAGAAGTTCCGGCGAATAAGACCGCAGCGGCCAATTTCTGCGGCCCATGGGAGAGAGGAGCAGAAGGTTGACGAGCCCGCACACCGACTGGTCGGCGTCGGCGCCTTCGAGGAACAGCCGCACGCCGTGCAGGAACGTCCGCGTGATCGTCTCGTGATAGCCTTCGCTGTCGCTGTTCACCCCGCCGACGCTCTCGTTGAAGCGGCGGATGATCCGCGGCAACTCGGAATCGAGATCGACGTCGGGGCGGCGCAGCAACAGGTAGGTGGTCGCCGCAAGGTGGGCCTCGTGAGTCCATTCCTCGCGCCTCAGCGTGCAGGCGAGCAATCCTTCGCCGAGATGCGCGATTTCTGCGTCGGAAGCGAAAAGTCTGGGTTCGAATTCGGTCATTGTCGGGTCCTCGTGAGGGCCCGACCGGCGCCGGGCCTAAGCTGAAGTCGTCTGCGCGGGGTGGATTTGCGCGCGTTGTTGCGCTTGCCCGGTCACCTTGGGCGCGGCTTGGCGCACCCCATCGTCGACTTGCTCTTCGAACTGCGCGAAATTCTGCACGAACAGGTCGACCAGCTTGGCGGCCATCGCGTCATATTCGGCCGGGTTGGCCCAGGTGCTCCTCGGATCGAGGATCGACCTGTCGACCCCGGGCACCGCGACCGGCACGTCGAAGCCGAAGTTCGGGTCCTTGCGGAACTTGGCGTTCTTCAGGCTGCCGTCGAGCGCCGCCTCGAGCAGCGCGCGCGTTTCCTTGATCGGCATGCGCTTGCCGACGCCGTATTTGCCGCCCGTCCAGCCGGTGTTGACCAGCCAGCAGTCGACGCCGCCCTTGGCGATCCGCTCCTTCAAGAGATTGCCGTAGACCGATGGCTGGCGCGGCATGAACGGCGCTCCGAAACAGGTCGAGAAGGTCGCCTGCGGCTCGGTCACGCCGATCTCGGTGCCCGCAACCTTGGCCGTGTAGCCCGACAGGAAGTGGTACATCGCCTGGTCTGGCGTGAGCCTGGCGATCGGCGGAAGCACGCCGAACGCGTCGGCGGTGAGCATCACGACATTCTTGGGCAGCGGCCCCATGTTCGCTTCAGACGAATTAGGGATGAAGTCGATCGGGTAAGCGCCGCGGCTGTTCTCGGCCAGCGTCGGGTCGTCGAGGTCGAGCTCGCGCGTGACGGGGTCGATCACGACATTCTCGAGCACGGTGCCGAAGCGCTTCGTCGTCGCGTAGATCTCCGGCTCGGACTCGGCCGAAAGACGGATCATCTTGGCGTAGCAGCCGCCCTCGAAGTTGAAGACAGCGGTGTCCGACCAGCCATGCTCGTCGTCGCCGATGAGGGTGCGGTTCGGGTCAGCCGAAAGCGTCGTCTTGCCGGTGCCCGAAAGGCCGAAGAAGATCGCCGTGTCGCCCTTGGGCCCGATGTTGGCCGAGCAGTGCATCGGCATGATGCCCTGCGGCGGAAGGATGAAGTTCAGCAGGCTGAAAACCGACTTCTTCATCTCCCCGGCGTACGCGGTGCCGCCGATCAGGATCAGCTTCTTGGTGAAGTTGATCGCGACGACTGTCTCGCTGCGGCAGCCGTGACGCTCCGGATCGGCGCGGAATGTCGGCAGGTCAATGATCGTGAACTCTGGCTCGAAGCCCGCGAGCTCGTCGGCTTCCGGGCGGACCAGCAAGGTGCGGATGAACAGGTTGTGCCACGCGAGCTCGTTGATCACGCGCACGCGGACGCGATGCTCGGGCTGCGACCCGCCGTATAGGTCGGCGACGTAGAGCTTCTCCTTGTCGGCAAGCGCGAGCAGGAAGTCGTCGTGCAGGCGGTCGAAGGCTTCCGGCTCCATCGGCTTGTTGCCGTCGTTCCACCAGATCACGTTCTCGGTGAGCGCGTCGCGGACGGTGAACTTGTCCTTGGCGCTGCGGCCCGTGTGCTTGCCGGTCCGCACGACCAGCGGTCCGTCCTTGGCGAGCAGGCCCTCGCCGCGGCGCACGACATGCTCGACCAGCGGCGCGGTGGTGAGATTCCAGAAAATTTCAGCCCCCGTCGTGATGCCCTGCGCATCAAGGCCGCTCAGCGGAACCCGGTCACTCACGTTTCGAACTACCCCCTTGCAACATGTCAAAAGCGGCGGCGACCGGTTGCCGGGCCTGCCGCCGCATACGTATGCGTAGAGGGGCGCTATAACCCCGAAAAAGTTGCGGGGTCAAAACGGGATAACGGCTGATCCGCTCCTAATGGCGCAGGATAGCGCTAACATGGGACACTTCTTGTGCACATGAGGAGCGCTGGTTATCCCCGCCCCCCATCGGCCACAGTCAACGAGCGGCGAATGAACCAGGTGATCGCGCTGGTCGACGACGACCGCAACATCCTCACGTCCGTGTCCATCGCCCTGCAGCAGGAAGGGTTCGTCACCCGCGTCTATTCCGACCCGATGCTGGCGCTGAAAGCGATCAACGACAATCCGCCGGACCTTGGCGTGTTCGACATCAAGATGCCGCAGCTCGACGGAATGGAGCTGCTCCGCCGCGTGCGCGAGTTCAGCTCGATGCCGGTGATTTTCCTCACTTCGAAGGATGACGAGCTCGACGAGGCGCTAGGTCTCGCGATGGGCGCGGACGATTATATCGCGAAGCCTTTTTCACAGCGGCTGCTGATCGCGCGCATCCGCGCGATCCTCAGGCGCCAGGAGCTCGAGCGCGGCGAAGCAGCGAGCGCGGCCGAAGAGCCCGAGCCGCCGCTGCTCGAGCGCGGGCGGCTGACGATGGACCCGGCGCGGCACAAGGTGCTGTGGGACGGCAAGCTCGTCAGCCTGACCGTGACGGAGTTTCTGATCCTCGAAGCGCTGGCGCAGCGTCCCGGCGTCGTCAAAACGCGCAACCAATTGCTCGATGTAGCCTATAGCGACGACGTCTATGTCGACGACCGCACCATCGACAGCCACATCAAGCGGATCCGGCGCAAATTCCGCGCCGCCGACCCCGAGTTCGATTCCATCGAGACCCTCTATGGCGTCGGATACCGCTTCGACGAATAGCCCTGATACTCGCGACGAGGCCGACCTCCGGCTGCGGTGGTCGGGACCGTGGAGTCTGTCGCACCGCATCCAGGCGCTCAACATCCTGACCTTGCTGCTCGTCGTACTGAGCACGCTCTACCTCGACGTTTTCCGCGCGCGTCTGGGCAAGGAGCGGACCCAACAAATCCGTCTCGAGACTGCCGCGACCAGCGTCGCCTTAGCGCACGTGCCGCAGGCGCAATGGCCGCAGATCCTCGCCGCCGTGTCAAAGACGACTGGCGACCGCTTCCGGCTCTATTCGCCAGACGGGCGACTGCTGATCGACAGCTGGAGCGTGACCGGGCCGACCTACGAACTGCGCAACCCGAAGACTGAGCCGTGGACGAAGCAGGTTGCCCGCTCGCTCGACCGCGGCTTCAATTTTCTCGTCGGTGCGCGACCCCACGAAGATTATGTCGAGCCCTCGCCCGATCGGCTCCGAGCGTGGCCGGAAGCGACGCGGGCGCAAAAGCTCAACCGGCCGACGACCAAGATCCGCAACGCGCCCGACCTGACGCCGGTCATTTCCTCGGCGGTCCCGTTCAACGGCAACGTGCTGTTGGCGATGGATAACGACCGCGCGTTCACGCACACCGTTCGGCACCAACGCGGGCTGCTTCTCGCCGCAATGGCGGTGGTGATCGCCGTCTCGGTCTTCCTGTCGCTGTTCATGGCGCGGACCATCGTGCGGCCGCTCAGGAGGCTGGCGCTGGCCGCGCAGCGAGTGCGTCTCGGCCGCTCGCGCGAAGTCAACGTGCCGCGACTGCCGTCGCGCAACGACGAGATCGGGCTTCTCGCCCGCGCGCTTTCGGACATGAGCCAGTCGCTGCGCCAGCGCATCGACAATATCGAGGCTTTCGCCGCCGACGTGACCCACGAGCTCAAGAACCCGCTCGCGTCGCTGCGCTCGGCAATCGACGGACTTGACCGGGTCGAGGACCCCGAGCTTCGCCACCGGCTGATGGGCATCGCGCGCGAAGACGTCGTGCGCCTTGACCGCCTCATCAACGACATCAGCGAAGCGGCGCGGACCGATGCCGAGCTGGCGCGCGCGACCTTCGAGCGCGTCGACCTGGGCCCCCTGATCGAGCAGCTCGTCCACAGCTGGGAAACCCGGCGCGAGACGGGGGACGCGCGGATCGCCTTCGCGCGGCCGCGCAAGGACACGGCTGTCGTCATGGGCAAGCCCGACCGCCTCGCCCGCGCAATCAACGCGATCCTCGACAATGCGGTGAGCTTCTCGCCCGCCGGTGGCCTGGTTGAGGTGGCCGCCGCGCATGTCGGCGACGAAGTGCTGATCCGCATCGACGACGAAGGCCCGGGAGTCCCGCACGAGGCGCGCGAAGCGATCTTCAACCGCTTCCACTCGGTGCGGCCGGAGGGCGAGCATTTCGGCCGCCATTCGGGGCTCGGCCTTGCCATCGCCCAGGCAATCGTCGAAGGCCATGACGGAGAGATCGACGTGCACGACCGCGACGACGCCCCGTCGGGCGCCCGCTTCACCATCCGGCTTCCGGCGGCGGACCGCGAATGAACCAGGAAATCCGCCTCGCCGGCCCCCAGCTGTCAGCCGAGACGGTTCACGCGAGCTCGGTGGCGCTGGACGGACGCGCGGTGCTGATCAGCGGACCCTCGGGAGCAGGCAAGTCCGACCTGGCGCTGCGCCTGCTCGACCGCGGCTTCACTTTGGTCAGCGACGACCAGACGATCGTCCGCAGGGACGGCGATCGCCTGCTGGCGACGGCGCCGCCGACCATCGCCGGCAAGCTCGAAATCCGCGGCATCGGCATCGTCGAGATGGATCGCGCCGCTGACGTGCCTGTCGCCTTGGCGGTCGAGCTGACGAGCGAGATCCAGCGGCTTCCCGACGACAGCCGCGAACGCCTCATTCTCGGCATCGCGCTGCCGCTGATCTCGATCGACGCGATGACCGCCTCGGCGCCGTCCAAGGTGGCGGTCGCGCTCGACCGCATGGGCCTCAAGTTCTGATGAGCGGCGGGCAGCACCGCCCGCCGCGCCTGCTGCTCGTCACCGGCATGTCCGGCGCGGGCAAGTCGACCGTGCTCGACGCGCTCGAGGACATGGGTTGGGACGTGGTCGACAATCTGCCAGCCGACCTGCTTCCCGCCTTCGTCAAGGGCGAGGAGGGCCGGCAAAGCATCCCCGTTGCCGTCGGGATGGACGTGCGCAGCCGCGGCTTCGATGCCGAGCGGCTGCCCGACCTCATCCGCGGGATCGAGGGGATGGATCCCGAGATCCTGTATCTCGACTGTGCCGGCGGCGAGCTCATTCGCCGCTACGACGAGACGCGGCGGCTGCATCCTCTGGCACCAGACCGCCCCGCCGAGGACGGGATCGCCCGGGAGCGCCGGTTGACGGGACCGCTCAGGACGGCCGCCGACAGCGTGCTGGACACCACCGACCTGTCGCCGGCCGAGCTGCGCGACGAGCTGAGGCGCCGCTACGGGGGCCATTCGGACCAGCCGGTGCTGACCGTCGCCTCGTTCGCCTTTGCGCGTGGCATTTCGCGCACCGCCGACCTGGTGTTCGACTTGAGGTTCCTGCCCAACCCGCACTGGGTCGACGAGCTGCGCCCGCTGACCGGCAAAGACCCGCCGGTCCGCGATTATCTGACCGAGGACCCGTCCTGGGGCGAGACGATGACCCAAATCGAGGCGCTTCTCATCGACTGGATTCCCCGCTACTGGGCCGCCGGCAAAAGTTACGTGACCGTCGCGTTTGGATGCACAGGAGGGCGCCACCGGTCGGTGGCTGCGGCAGAAGAGACTGCGGAACGGTTGCGTCGCGCCGGCTTTGCCCCGAATGTGCGCCACCGTGACCTCGCCTCGCAGCCGAGCGACACGATTGAGCGGCATCCTGGGAGCGGCCCTCAAAGCGGGAGCATGTTGAACCGATGATCGGACTGGTGCTGGTGACCCACGGCCGCCTTGCCGCCGAGTTCGTCACGGCGATGGAGCATGTGGTGGGGCCGCAGGAGGCGATCGAAGCGATCTGCATCGGCCCCGACGACGACATGGAGAGCCGCCGCAAGGACATCGCCGAGTCGGTCGGCCGCGTCGACCAGGGCCAGGGCGTGATCATCCTCACCGACCTGTTCGGCGGCACGCCGTCGAACCTCGCCATCAGCCTGATGAAGAGCGAGAACGTCGAGGTGATCGCCGGCGTCAATTTGCCGATGCTCATCCGCCTTGAAGGCGCGCGCAAGGTGATGCCGGTCCACGCCGCGGTCGCCGCGGCGCGCGAGGCGGGCCGCAAATATATCTCGGTGGCTTCGGAAATCCTCGGGGAAGCGGCGGCTTGACCGAAGCCAGCCGCGAGGTCCGAATTACCAACCAACGCGGTCTCCACGCCCGGGCCAGCGCGAAATTCGTCAATCTCGCCAGCGAAATCGATGCCGCCATTGAGGTCGAGAAGGACGGGCACCGGGTGTGCGGGACGTCGATCATGGGCCTGATGATGCTCGGCGCGGCGATGGGCGATACGATCGTCATCCATGTCAGTGGCGACGGCGCGGAAGAAGCGCTGGCGAAGCTCATTCAGCTGGTGGAAGAGCGGTTCGGGGAAGAGTGATGCCGCGCGAGGTCACGGCATTTTCCAACCCGACGGTCAAACGCCTGCGCTCGCTGAGGGACAAGAAAGCGCGGCGCAGCGAGGGGCTGTTCCTCGCCGAGGGCCTGAGGATCGTCGCCGAAGCGCGTGACAGCGGCCGACTGCCCGAGATCGTCGCTTTCTCGGCCGAAGGGGCGAAGCACCCGCTCGCGGCCGAGATCATCGCTGCGACCGAGGCGGCAGGCGGCGACGCGATCGAGACGACGCCCGACATCCTTTCCAAGATGAGCGGCAAGGACAATCCGCAAATGCTGCTCGCCGCCTATCGCCAGCCGGAACATTCGCTCGAGCGGATCGAGCGAAGCAAGGCGCCGCTGTGGATCGTCGTGCAGGCACTGCGCGACCCCGGCAACATCGGAACGATATTGCGGACCGGCGACGCCGCGGGCGCGGGGGGCCTGATCCTGATCGACGAATGCGCCGACCCCTTCTCGGTCGAGGCGGTGCGCGCCTCGATGGGCGCGGTTTTCACGCAGGAGATCGCCGCCGCGAACTGGCACGAGTTCATCGCCTGGCTGCGCTCGGGCGACGGGCAACTGGTCGGGACCAGCCTCAAGGCGACGCAGGACTATCTCGAAGCCGAGTACCGGAAGCCGTGCTTCCTGCTGATCGGCAACGAGCAGCAAGGACTTCCGGCGGAGTACGAGGCGGAATGCGACCTGCTGGTGAAGATTCCGATGGCCGGCCGGGCGGACAGTCTCAACGCGGCGATGGCCGCCGCGGTGATGGCGTTCGCCGTCGTCGCCAGCTGGCGCTGAGGGAACCGCTTTCGAGCGCCTCGGTTGGTTCGCTCGTGAAAAGGCTAGTCATAGCGGCGATCATTGCGGCGCTCGGCGCGTGCATGCCGATCCCTCCGGCTCCTCCCGCGCCTTACCATGCGGTCGGCAACGAGCCGTTCTGGAATCTGCTGATCGACGAGCACGACATCACCTTCACGCAGCCGGACGCGCAGCCGATCCGGCAGCGGACGCCGCCGGCGATCAACGGCTTTGCTGGGCCCATCTACCAAACGCCGAGGATCCACGTGAACATCGTCAAGAATGTCCACTGCAGCGACGGAATGAGCGACCGCGTCTATCCCGACAAGGTCCAGGTCACCGTCGACGGGAGGCAGTATAATGGCTGTGGCGGGCTTTAGGATCGCGGCTCTTGCGCTCGCACTCGGTGCGTGCACCAGCGCGCTGCCCAACGAGCGGACCTTCAACGGCACCAGCTGGCACGTGACGGCGATCGACGGGAACGCGACGCCAGCTACGGGCGACTATCACCTCGCCTTCAGTGGCCGAACCATCTCCGGCCGCTTCGGCTGCAACGGCTTCGGCGGCGATTATGCGGTGGTCGGCGACATCATGAACGCGGGCGATCTGCGCTCGACAATGATGGCCTGCTCAGAGCCGGCAGCGGGGTTCGAAGGCCGCGGGCTCGCCGTGCTGCGCCTGCCGATGCAGATGCGCTGGCCGTCGGCGCGCCAGTTGACGCTCAGCAACAGCGCCGGCTCGATCACGCTCGAGCTCGCGCGCTAAGCGTCAATCTTCGCCAATGTTCGTAGTGACGGCAACGATTTGTGCGCCCGCTGGATTTCAAAGAGCCGCTGATTCGACGCGAGCAGACGAAATCCTATTTTCAAGCACTTATTCAGCCGCAACCTGCGGCGGATCGTCCGCTTCGTCCTCGGCGAGGTCGAGCTCCTCGTCGGCGTAGCGCGGCAAGGCCTCCACCGGCGTCAGCACGTCGATGTCGCGCCGGCCGGGCTCGATATTGAGCTCGCGGAACTTACGTGCGGTGACCAGAGACCGCGTCTCAAAGCTCGCCACGAAGCTGTTGTAATTGTTCACTGCCGTCGAAAGACCGCTGCCGACCTTCCGCAGGTCGTCGGCGGCCTTGGCAAGCCGCTCGTAAAGCTCCTTGCCGAGCTCGCCGATCTGCCGCGCCTCCTTTGCCAGTCGTTCCTGGCGCCACACGGCGGCGACCGTGCGGGCGATGGCGATGAGGTTGGTCGGCGTGGCGAGCAGCACCTTCTTGTCGAACGCATAGTCCCAGAGGGCGGAATCCTGTTCGAGCGCAGCGGTGAGGAAATGCTCGCCCGGGATGAACATGACAACATAGTCGGGCGCATTGTCGAATTGCGCCCAATAGGCTTTCGCGCCGAGCGTGTTCACATGCGCGCGGATCGCGGAGGCGTGCGCCGTTAAGTGGGTCTCGCGAGCGGCTTCGTCGACCGCGCCGAACGCGTCCTGATATTCGTTGAGTGACACCTTCGCGTCGATCACCAGGCTCTGGCCGCCGGGCACGCGGACCACGACGTCCGGCCGCAAGCGCCCGCCCTCTCCGTCAGCGACGCTCACCTCGGTCGCGAAATCGCAATGCTCCGAGAGGCCGCAGGTCTCGAGCACGTTCCTGAGCTGCTGCTCGCCCCACCGGCCGCGCGCCTTGGGTGCATTCCTCAGCGCATTCACCAGCTTGGCTGCCTCGGCGGAAACTCGCTCAGTGCCGGTGCGCATTGCTTCGATCTGGCCCGAGAGCATGCCGAACGCATCGCGGCGCTCGGCTTCGACCTTCTGCACCGTCGTCTCGTAGCGCTCGAGCCGCTCGTGCACGGGCTGGAGCAGCGCCTTCAAATTCTGGCCGGCATTCTCTTCCGACTGGCGGAAGCGCTGGTCGGCGCGCTTGAGGAACGTCTCCTGCGCCTCGACCAAGAGCTTGTTGCTGATCTCGGCGAATTGCGCCGACAGCGCTTCCTTGGCTTCAACCAGCTCCTTGATCCGCGCCTCGAAGCCCCTCTCGCGCTCTTCCTGGGCGGCTTCGAGCCCGGCAAGCCGGATCGCGGCCTCCTTGTTCAAATTGCGTTCGCGGACGACCTCGTCGAGCTGCAGGCGCAGCGTATCGATCGTCTGGCGGGCACCCGCGGCATCTCGAGCAGCCCACAGCCAGCCGAGCGCCGCGCCAAGGATGAGCGCCAGCACACCTACGATGAAAACGGCCGCGTCCATGACCGGTCCTCCCCCGGAACAGAATGCGAACCTACGCCTCGCGAGTCGCCGCGACAAGCGGGCTGGAAAGGGCTATCCACAGCTTTGCTCTTTGCTGAGGAGATCCCGATGTCGATCCGCAAGATGATCGCCCTTCACCCGCAGGCCGGCAGCCACGTCAACCAGGCGCTCGGCGATGCGGTGCACCACGCGATGTACTGCGCGAAGATGTGCCGCAGCTGCGCCGACGCCTGCGCGGCCGAGCAGATGGACATGCGCCAGTGCATCCGGACCTGCCTCGATTGCGCGGACATTTGCGACACGGCGGCGAACCTCGGCCTTCGGCGGACCGGATCGAACGAGCAGGTGCTGCGCGAGACGCTCGAGCTGTGCGCCCGCGCCTGCGATGCCTGCGCCGCCGAGTGCGAGCGCCACGATCACGAGCATTGCCGGCTGTGCGCGCAAATGTGCCGCGAATGTGCCGAGGACTGCCGCAACGCGGCGCTGTCGGTGATGGAGCCGGCTTAGAAGGGCCTAGAAGTCGGTCTTGCCGAAGCGCGCGACGCCCTGGTTCCGGCCGGGCGGGTCGAGCGTCGCGACGTCGAGGTCGACGGGCTCCCCGATCCAGTGCGCGAGCCTGGTGTGATCGGCAAGGTCATCGTGGGTCAGCGGATGGATCAGCGCGCGGAGGCCTGACTCCTCGATTGCCGCGATCACCGCGTCGCGCGCGGGCTCGGTGAAATGCACTTCATATTGCGGGATCGGGTGCGGGCCGACGCCACGGTCCATCATCCGTCCGACAAACAGGACGGCTGGCTCGCCGGCGGTGAAGCGGTCGCGAAGCGCCGAAGCGGCGGCGCGCTGATCGTCGGTGTAATAGATGTGGGCGTGGAAGGGCGCCTCGCCTTCCACCGTCAGGCCGCCTTCAAACCCTGCTCTTTCCGCCACTTGGCGAGCTTCTTGAGCACCATGTCGCGCTTCAGCCGCGAAAGATGATCGATGAACAGAATGCCTT
>DATDDW010000007.1:0-2252 GCA_036523615.1 Sphingomicrobium sp. | reverse complement strand
ATCAGCGCGAGCTCGGCCGGTGACTTGATCATCCGCAATGCGCGGACGACGGGATTGCCGCTGACCACCTGCGCGCCAGGCAATTGCTGTTTCAGCCGGTCGACGATGAAGAACCGGTCGGTCTCCTCGAACGCCACCGGCGCGCCGGCCACTCCACGCTCCTTGAGAAAGTCGGCGACGAGCTTCAACGGCTCCTCATCCTCGTTCCAGGTGCGAATCTCAACGGGGATCGAAAGGCTTTCCGCTACCGACGGCCGCTCGAAGAATGGCGTGACGATGATTGGCTCGCCGGTCGCCGGGATCACTGCCGCGGTCAGCCGCTCCGAGCGCCACCACTGAACGCCGGTCAGATAGTCGAGGCTCGGTCCCGATTCGACCAGCACTGCGCCGATCCCGTGCTGCTGCATCAGCGCCCGCGCCCGCGCCATCCGCTGCAGCCGTTCGGCGCTGCTGATCGGCGGCGGGATCGGGATCGGCGGAAGCTCGGCCGCGGCCTCAGCGAACACGCGCTGGAGCGGCACGGTCATGGCTGCGGCCGTTGCGGCGGTGCCGGTCAAGAAGCTGCGACGCTGAATCATTTGGCTCCCCCGTAGCTGCCGCGGCACTGTTGCACGGCTCGGCTCTATCGGCCAGCAGGCGCAGCGAAGCAGCCCATGTTCGACTCCCTCTCCCACGACGGCGTGAAGCGCCCCGGAACGCGCGAGATGACAGCGCTCCTCGCCGGGCTGATGGCGCTCAACGCCTTCGCCATCGATTCGATGATCCCGGCGCTCGGCGCGATCGGCCGTTCGCTCCACGTCGCCCATGAGAACGACCAGCAGCTGGTGGTGATCGCCTATTTCATCGGCTTTGCCTCGACGCAGCTGGTATGGGGGCCGCTGGCCGACCGGTTCGGACGCAAGCCGGTGCTCGCCGCGGGCGTCGTGCTGTACGGCGCGTTCGCGCTGCTGTGCGCCTTCGCGGGCAGCTTCCCGCTGCTGATCGCGGGCCGAGCGGCGATGGGCGCATCGGCAGCAGTCACGCGAGTGCTCGTCGTGGCGATGGTCCGCGACCTGTTCGAAGCCGAAGCGATGGCGCGGGTGATGAGCCTGGTATTCATGACCTTCATGTTGGTCCCCGTGCTGGCGCCCAACATCGGCCAGCTGATCCTGCTGTTCGCGCCGTGGCGCGGAATCTTCGTCGCCATCGCCCTCTATGCCGTGGCGATGCTCGCCTGGTCGTGGCTGCGGCTGCCCGAAACCTTGCACCCCGAATTTCGCCGCTCGCTGCAGTGGAAGGAGACGCTTGGCGCCATCGTCGAGACGCTGCGCGAGCCGCAGTCGCGCGGTTACACGATCGCGATGACGGTGAGCTTCTCGGCCCTGGTCGCCTACATCAGCTCGATCCAGCAGATCGTCTTCGATGCTTTCCACGAGGGCCGCTACATCGGCCTCGTGTTCGCCGCGATCGCCGCGCCGATGGCGCTCGCCTCGTGGCTCAATTCGCGCGTCGTCGGCAGGTTCGGGCTGCGCCGCGTCGGCCACACCGCCGCCCTCGCCTTCCTCATCGTCACCGCCGCGCACTGCGTGGTCGCGCTGAGCGGCCACGAGACCTTGTGGGCATTCATCATCTTCCAGGCGCTGACCATGGCCAGCTTCGCTTTCACCTCATCCAACCTCGGCACGCTAGCGATGGAGCATATGGCCCCGATCGCCGGCACGGCCTCGTCGGTCCAGGGCGTGATCGGCACGATCGGCGCGGCAGCCATCGGCTTCGTCATCGGCCAGTCGTTCGACGGCACGGTGCTGCCGTTCATTGTCGGCACCGCCGCCTGCGCCGCCGTCAGCTTCGTGCTGATCATCCTCACCGAGCCCAGGCGGCTGTTCGCGCCGATGCGAATCGACCACGAACAGTGCCTGCCGCCGGCGCTCCCCGAGGAGTGCGCCTGAGAAACCCTCACCGCTGCCCTCGCCCGCGAGCGGAGGGGATTGTGGCGCGGTTACTCCGCGATGACGTCCTCATCTTCGGCGGCGCCGGTCATCAGCGCCTCGCCGACTTCCTCGGTGCGACCGCGAATCGCATTCTCGATGCGCTGCGCCACGTCGGGATTTTCCTTGAGATACGCCTTGGCGTTTTCGCGGCCCTGGCCGATGCGGACCGAGTCGTAGCTGAACCAGGCGCCCGACTTCTCGATGAGGCCCGCCTTGACTCCAAGGTCGAGGATCTCGCCGACCTTGGACACGCCCTCGCCGTACATGATGTCGAACTCGACC
>DATDDW010000006.1:0-2829 GCA_036523615.1 Sphingomicrobium sp. | reverse complement strand
CCGCTGATGGACGACGAATGGCGCTACGGCGGGCGCATCGACCAGATCGCCGCGACCATCGCCGAAGGGCGCCCCAACGGCATGCCTGCGTGGCGCGGCAAGTTGACCAACGACCAGATCTGGATGCTCTCCGCTTACGTTCGCTCGCTGTCCGGCCAGCCGAGCAAGGATGCAGTGTCGGCGCGGCCCGACGAGATGAGCAGCACCGCACCGGCGACCCTGACGCCGCGCGAGCCCGCGCACACCTCCGACACGGCCGAGCAATGAGCGTTCGGCTGTCCGTACCGGCAGCCATGCTCCCGCTGCTTGCCGGGGCTTGTCAGTACCAGACCTATCAAAGCGATTTCGGCAGCGGCGGAGTCGAGAACCACCAGTTCCTGATCCTGTTCGTGATCTTCCTGGCGATCTGCGGCATCATGTACCTGCTGGTAATCGGCTTCATGCTCGCCGGAATCGCACGACGGCGCCGTGCCGAAGCCAATGTCGTCGACAGCGGGCGTCACCACGAAAGCGATTCCATGATGCGCACGGCGCTGATCGGCTGGGCGGGCGTGATCGGCGCCGGCCTCGCTGCGCTCGCCGTCGCCAGCTTCGTCACCGACCGCACGATGGCCAACGCCGCCGCGCACGAGAAGCTGTCGATCACTGTCACCGCCAACCAATGGTGGTGGGACGTCCAGTACAATTCCGGCGACGCGTCGAAGATCTTCCACACCGCGAACGAGATTCACCTGCCGGTCGGAGTGCCGACGCGGATCATCCTTCATTCGACCGACGTCATTCACAGCTTCTGGGTGCCGAACCTAGCCGGCAAGCAGGACCTGATCCCCGGCCGCGAGACCGACGTCACGGTGGTCCCCGGGCGGGTCGGCATCTTCCGCGGCCAGTGCGCAGAATTCTGCGGCGTGCAGCACGCGCACATGTCCCTGGTCGTCGACGTCGACAGCTACAGCGACTTCCTCAACTGGTGGCACCATCAGCTGGAGCCCGCGGCCACTCCGACGGCTCCGGTCGCGCTCGCCGGCTACCAATATGTGACCACCGGCCCGTGCGCGACGTGCCACACGATCGGCGGCACTCAGGCCGGCGGCCACCTCGGCCCCGACCTCACGCATCTCGCCAGCCGCCGCAGCATCGCCGCCGGCACGCTGCCGATGAGCACCGGCAATCTTTACGGCTGGGTCGAGGACCCGCAGTCGCTGAAACCCGGCAATCGCATGCCGACCATCGGGCTCGAGCCCGACCAGCTGCACGCGGTCGTTGCCTATCTCGAGACGCTCAAATGATCCCCGAAGAGGTCAGGCGAGAAGACGAGCGGCTCGAGAAAGAGCGCGCGAAGATCGTGCGCGACGGTCCTAATCTCAAAGGCGCCAAGCTCGCCGCGCGGCTCGAGCGGACATGGATGCGCCCGCCGGGAATCCTCGGCTGGCTGGCGACCGTGGACCATAAGGAAATCGGCCGGCGCTACATCGTCACCGCGCTGATCTTCCTCGCATTGGGCGGAGTGCTGTCGCTGGCGATGCGGCTGCAGCTGGCGCAGCCCGACAGCGCGCTGATCAGCGCCGAACGGTACAACCAGCTGTTCACGATGCACGGCTCGACGATGATGTTCCTGTTCGCCGTGCCGGTGATGGAAGGCGTCAGCGTGTACATCATTCCGCTGATGCTCGGCACGCGCTCGACCGCATTCCCGCGGCTCAACGCCTTCAGTTACTACATGTACCTCTTCGGCGGGCTGATGCTGTGGGTGGCGTTCCTGCTCAACGTCGGCCCGGACATGGGCTGGTTCGCTTACACGCCGCTCTCTGGCCCGCAATATTCGCCCGGCCACCGCGCTGACGTGTGGGCGCAGATGATCACCTTCACCGAAGTCTCGGCGCTCGCCGCGGCCGTGGTGTTGGTCGCGACGATCCTCAAGGCGCGAGCACCGGGGATGACGCTGGCGCGAATGCCGCTGTTCGCCTGGGCGATGCTGGTCGTCGCAGTGATGATCATCTTCGCCATGCCGGCAGTCGCGCTCTGCTCGAGCATGCTGATCTCCGACCGTCTCGTCGGGACTAACTTCTACAACCAGTGGGAGCATGGCGACGCGCTGCTGTGGCAGCACCTGTTCTGGTTCTTCGGCCACCCCGAAGTCTACATCATCTTCCTGCCTGCCACCGGGTTCGTCAGCGTGATGGTCGAGACCTTCTGCCGCCGCCCGGTCTTTGCCTACCCGGTTGTCGTGCTGGCGCTGATCTCGACCGGCATCCTTTCGTTTGGGCTGTGGGTCCACCACATGTTCGCCACCGGCCTGCCGCGCGTCGGCTATAGCTTCTACACGGCGGCAAGCATGTCGGTGTCGATCCCGACCGGGCTGCAGATCTTCTGCTGGCTGGCGACGATGTGGGACGGACGCCCGCGCTTCCAGGTGCCGATGCTCTATGTGATCGGCTTCATCGTCACCTTCGTCATCGGCGGCTTGTCGGGCGTGATGATCGCCGCCGTGCCGCTCGATCTCGAGCTTCACGACACCTATTTCATCGTCGCTCACTTCCATTACGTGCTGATCGGCGGAGCGGTCTTCCCGCTGCTCGGCATCCTCACCTACTGGTTCCCGAAGATCACCGGCCGGATGATGAGCGAGACGCTCGGCAAGATCGGTTTCTGGATGCTCTTCTTGGGCTTTCAGCTCGCCTTCTTCCCGATGCACATCAGCGGCATGCTCGGCATGCCGCGCCGGGTGTACACTTACCCGGCCGGCCTTGGGCTCGAGATTCCGAACATGCTCTCCACGGTCGGCGCGTTCGTCGTCGCGTTGGCGGTCCTGCTATTCGTGATCAACGGCCT
>DATDDW010000005.1:0-5838 GCA_036523615.1 Sphingomicrobium sp. | reverse complement strand
ACCTCTATCTCCCACCCGTCCGCTCGCCAAGTGTCGAAATATTGCTCGTATTTGAGCCGCTGCATAGCCGCCACCCCCTGGGGAAACGGGCAAAGGACGAGCATCTTCTTCCGGGCGCCGCCGCTCACGAGGCTACTCCCTCACCGCTGAGCATCGAACGGTAAATCGAGTCATAGGCGGCGACTCCCTTCTCCAGCGAGAAGACCGCCTCGGCAGCCGCGCGGCAGCGGCCCGGAAGCTCGCCGGCGCTCAGTAGTGCGAGCATGCGATCAATCCCTGACCGAAGCTCCGCCTCCCCAAACCCGTCGAGCACCACCCCCACGTCGTGCTCTTCTACGATTTCGGCGACGTCCCCAATGCCGCGGTTGACCAGCACCGGCACGCCACAGCCAAGATATTCGCCGAGCTTAGTCGGCGCACTCGCGATCTTCGAATAAGCCGGCTTGATGAGCGCCATCCCAGCGGTCATTCGCGCAATCACGCGCGGCATCTCCGCGTGGCTGGCCGCTATCAGCTCAAGCTCGGCAGGGTTGATCCCGTGCGCTTCCGCGGATGCGCGGATGCGGTCATGCTCGGCACGGTTGGCGATCAGCAGGCGCGCGCCGGGACGGTGACGGCGGAGGGCCGTAAAGCAGCGCAGCATCTCGTCGAGCAAATACCAGGTGCCGACGGAGCCGATGTAGCCGAGGGTGAAGGGCTCGCGCTGAAGCGGTCCCTGGATGACGAACCGCGCCGTGTCGACGCAGGTCGGGATCACCGTCAGCGGCGGCATCTGGTCCGACAGATACGGCAAACGGCGGAGCTCCTCCTCCGACGCATGGGTCAGGGTCACGACATGGTCGGCGGCGAGCAGAAGCCGGCGCTCGATCTTCTTGGTGCTGCGATAGAGGCGGCCGTTCGCCGGCCACAGCCCGCCGTCGACTCGCTCGTCGGCCCAGAAGCCACGCATGTCGAACAGGAATGCCGCGCGGGTCGCACGTTTGACGGCGAGCGCCATGAGCCCGGCGACATAGCTGCGCGCATGAACGATGTTCAAGCGATGCCGCAGCGCGAGGCCGATCGCCACGCTTGTTCCAACGGCGATGTCGAACGCCGTTGCCGGTGCGCTTGGGCTCTTGTGATAGCGCAGCGGGTGCCAGCTGATGCCGGCGTCGGCAATTCGTCCCGCGACCGTGGCTCGGCGCTTTTCGTCCTTCCAGTCGTGCGGCTTTTCGAAGCTGATCAGATGGATCCGCCGGCCGGGGGCGAGCTTCTCGAGATAAGCGAGCACCTGAGACTGCCCGAGCGGCTCGAGCATCCCGTCATAGCTGATATACAGGACGCCGGTGCTCATCGCGCGGTGGCGAGCCTCTCGACGACCTCAGCGAGCGACTCCTCCCATCGCGGCATGACGAAGCCGAAGTCCCGCTCGAACTTGGCCGAGCTGAGCACCGAGTTGCGCGGCCGCTCGGCTTTGGTCGGCCATTGTTCGCTCGTGATCGGTTGAACGTCGGCTGTCGGGAGGCAGTGCCTGGCGCACTCCTCCATGACGGCGCGGGCGAAGCCGCACCAGCTGGTCGAGCCGGTGGCGGCGAGATGATAGGTTTGGCCAAACCCGCGCTCGTCGGCAGCGGCGACCCGTAACAGGCCGTCCGCAATATCCAGGGCGGACGACGGGCTGCCGACCTGGTCGTCGACGACGGTCAGGGTGTCGCGTGTCTCGGCGGCGGCGATCATCGACTTGACGAAATTCCGGCCGAACGGGCTGTACACCCAGGCGGTGCGGACGATGATGTGCCGCGCGTTGGTGGCGCGGACCTGCTCCTCGCCGGCGAGCTTGCTTCGACCGTAAACACTCAGCGGATTTGTCGCTGCGGATTCGTCGTAAGGCTCGCGAGCGCGACCATCGAAGACATAATCGGTCGAAATGTGGATGACCGGAGCGTCGAGGCGCGCTGCCGCTTCGGCCACTTCGCCGGCCCCATCGGCATTGATTCGAAACGCGAGCTCCGGCTCGTCCTCCGCGTGGTCGACCGCGGTGTAGGCAGCAGCATTGATGACGAGGTCCGGCCCGACAAGCTCGATCACCCGTGCGGCGCTCCCGGGCTGTTCGAGGTCGAGCTCGGGACGGCCGACGGCAATCAGCTCGTGCTGGCGCCCTGCCCGTTCGACGAGGCTTCGGGCGAGCTGGCCTTGAGCACCGGTAACGAGGATCTTCATCCGCCGATGCCGAGCCTTTCGCCCCCATATTTCTGCTCGCGAATCGGGCGCCACCACGATTCGTTGTCGAGGAACCAGTCGACGGTCTTCTCGAGCCCGCTCTCGAAGCTCTCAAGCGGCTTCCAGCCCAGCTCGGTCTCGACCTTCGAGGAATCGAGCGCGTAGCGCAGGTCGTGTCCCGGCCGGTCGGGGACGAAGCTGATCAGCTCGCGGTAGCTGCGGCCGCCCTCAATAGGCCGCCGCTTGTCGAGAATGTCGCAGATCAGCTCCACCACCGCCAGATTGCTGCGCTCCGCGCCGCCGCCCACATTGTAGCTCTCGCCTATGCGGCCGCGGGTCAGCGCGAGCTCGAGCGCCCGGGCATGGTCTTCGACGTACAGCCAGTCGCGAACGTTCTCGCCGTTGCCGTAGATCGGCAGCGGCTTGCCCTCGATGGCGTTGAGGATGGTCAGCGGGATCAGCTTCTCGGGGAAGTGGAACGCCCCGTAATTGTTAGAGCTGTTGGTGAGGATGACCGGCAACCCGAACGTCACGTGCCAGGCACGCGCGAGATGGTCGGCCGCGGCTTTCGACGCAGAGTAAGGCGAGGACGGTTCGTAGCGCGACTGCTCGGTGAATGCCGGGTCTTGCAAGGCCAGCGAGCCGAACACTTCGTCGGTCGAGATATGGTGGAAGCGGAAGTTCGAGTGGCGCTCGCCGTCGAGCGATCGCCAATAACTGAGCGCTGCGTCGAGCAAGGTGAAGGTGCCGACGATGTTGGTGTCGATGAACTCCTGCGGCCGGTCGATCGAGCGGTCGACGTGGGTTTCGGCGGCGAGATGCATGATTGCGTCGGGCTGATCTTGCTCGAGGATTGCGGCCATGGCCTGGCGATCGGCAATGTCGGCTTGGTGGAAGCGATATCCGGGCGATTGCTCGACCGAGCGCACGCAATCGAGATTGCCCGAGTAGGTCAGCTTGTCGACGTTGATGATCTCATAACCTTGCGCGATCATGTGCCGCACGACGGCGCTGCCGATGAAGCCGGCGCCGCCGGTGACGAGGACGCGCCGGATCGCCATTAGAAGGCCAGCTGGACTTCGGCGAGCAGCGGCGCTGCTCGATCCTTGTCGGAGACGATGATCTCGGCCTCATCGACGGGCCAGTCGATGCCGATCGCCGGATCGTCGAACCGGATGCACCGCTCGAGCTCGGGCGAGTAGGTCGCGCTGGTCTTGTAGATCACGTCGGTATCATCCTCGAGCGTCACGAACCCGTGCGCGAAGCCCTTCGGAATGAACAGCTGGTTCCATTCCTCCGCGGAGAGGGTCGCGCCGGTCCAGTGGCCGAAGGTCGAAGAGCCGCGCCGAAGGTCGACCGCAACGTCGAAGACGGCACCTCGCGCGACGCGAACCAGCTTGTCCTGCGCCGCAGGCGCGACCTGGAAGTGGAGGCCGCGAAGGGCGCCACGGCGTTTCGAACGGGAGTGATTGTCCTGGACGAAATCGACGTCGATTCCGGCCTCGCGGAGCCAGCCGTCGCGCCACACCTCCGAAAAGAAACCGCGCTCGTCGAAAAAGCGGTCTGGGCGAAGCTCGAAAACGCCTTCGAGCTCGAGCGGCCGAACCTCAAGCACGCTCATGTTCCGCGGCGCGGCGGCGCAGATAGGCCGCATATTCGGTGGATCCGAGATCGTCGGCGCGGCGCCTCACATCGTCGGGTCCGAGATAGCCGAGTTCGAGCGCGATCTCCTCCAGGCACATGATTTTGAGGCCCTGCCGCTTCTCGATCGTGCGGACGAAGGACCCGGCGTCGTGCAGGCTGTCGTAGGTGCCGGTGTCGAGCCACGCGTAGCCGCGGCCGAGCCGCTCGACATGCAGAGTCCCGGCCTCCAGGTAAGCGCGGTTCACATCGGTGATTTCGAGCTCGCCGCGCGCGGAAGGCTTGAGCGCTGCAGCAATCTCCACGACCTGGTTGTCGTAAAAATAGAGGCCGGTCACTGCCCAAATCGACTTGGGATTTTGCGGCTTTTCCTCAATGGAGATGGCGCGGCCCGTCTCGGGCTCGAACTCGACGACGCCGTAGCGCTCCGGGTCCTCGACGGCGTAAGCGAAGATGGTTGCGCCGGGCTTCGGCTCGGCAGCGCTACGGACCAGTTGGATGAGCCCGGCGCCGTAGAAGATGTTGTCACCGAGGATCAGCGCGACGCTGTCGCTGCCAACGAAATCGCGGCCGACGATGAAGGCGTCGGCAAGCCCGCGCGGCTCGTCTTGCGCGGCATAGCTGAGCTCGATGCCGAACAAGCTGCCGTCGCCGAGCAGCGAGCGGAACCGCTCGAGCTCCTGCGGCGTGGTGATAATCAGGATCTCGCGGATCCCGGCAAGCATCAGCACCCCGAGCGGATAATAGATCATTGGCTTGTCGAAGACCGGCAGCAGCTGCTTGGACACTGCCAACGTGGCCGGATAGAGGCGGCTGCCGCTGCCGCCGGCGAGGATGATGCCCTTCACTCAGCCTCCGCGGCGGCGCCAGTCATAGCGGATAAAACCGGTAGGGAATCCAGTGATCGGAGAACTGGGCGAAGTTCAACCAGGTGAACTCGACCGCGAACAAATAGGCCAGCACCGCGACTGTCCCGGCGAGCGGGTTTGCCCCGAGAAGCGCAACTCGAGTCAGCACCGCGATCTGCAGCGGCAGCAGGTAAAGCGACATACGATCGACGGCGGTCGACGATCGTATGACCCAGAACATCACGAAGAAAAGCAGGGCGGCGAGCGAGAAGTTGCGCCAAATCTTGTGCTCATATTCGCCAAACCCGAGCTTCCGGCCGAACAGCCACATCAGGACCGCGGGGATCAGGTTCATGACGATGCGGATGAGTGCGCCCTGCGACTGATACTCTGCGTCGATGTAGTTGTGCACGAGGCTGTCCATCGCATCGTTCAGGAAATAGACGTAGAGCAACAGGCTCGTCACCAGCGCGATCGAAATGTTGACCAGCTTGCTGCCCTTTCCGGCGATCGCGACGAGCGGGAACATGACGATCGCCGTCTTGTGGAAGAGTGCGGCACCGAGCGTGTAAAGTGCGAAATTGAGGGTCGATGCGCCCCGCACCTGCTTGGCCAAGCCGGCCATCAAGATGCCGAGCGCGACCGATTGACGGGTGTACCCCATCCCGACGACGATCACGAGGTACGGAATAGCCACGGCAAAGGCGAGCCACGGCGAGGGTTGGGCGTTGCAGAAGCGGTACAGGCCCCAGCCGAAGATCGCTCCGCAAACAAGATCGACCAGCCAAATGTCTCCGCCGACCTGATAGGCCAGCCAGTTTATCGCGCCGTAGGCCGGGTCGGACATGCCGATGGCATGCGTGAGGCTTACGAACCTGGTCTGTAAGAAGATCAGCTGATAGCTGCTCCAATCGCCGCCGACTTTGTAGCGCAAGCCGATGAGACAGATGGTCGCGAGAGCTCCGGCGAGAAAACCGAGCCGCAAGGGGACCCGCTCACGGCCAACCGAGCGTCCGTCAGCGGCGACGAGCCTTCGCGCGGCCACCGGCGCAATCAAGGCGCCTGCCGCGAAGAAGGCGAAAAGAAGCCAGTAAACGAGCAACGACGATCCTCTGGGCTCAGGGAGAGCGATGGGGCCGCGTTCAAGCGC
>DATDDW010000004.1:0-6475 GCA_036523615.1 Sphingomicrobium sp. | reverse complement strand
TTCGGAGTCCAGCCCGGGCAGAAGCTCTATCTTGCGCCGGCCGACCGGGTGCGCATCTGGTAGCCGCCACTGGCCAGAGGCGCGGTAGCTGATAGGATAGCTGCGCCATGCTGTACCAGGAGCTGCCCCGGATCGATTCCGGCCCGGTCGACGGGCTGGCCCGGTGGATCGTGCCGCTCCTGGTCGTCGCCGCGGCGATCACCTTTGGCGTCATCCTTGCGCTGTTCGGGCAGACCATCCCGGCTGCGGTGGTTGTGCTCGCCGGCGCCGTCGGGGCCGCCGTCGCCGCAAGGCGCCCGCGCCGCGCGCTGCCCGAGGAGCCGCTGGTCGTCGGCCCCGATTTCAGCCTCGTCGGATCGGCGCTCAGCCTCAGCCGCGATCCGGTGGCGCTGACCAGCGGCGAAGGCTCGCTGCTCGTCGTCAACGAAGCGTATCGCGAACGCTTTGGCTCTCGGCCGCCGCTCGAGCTCGCCAGCGACGACGACAGCCGCAGCGGTCTCGACCTCGCCAAGACCATGGCTTGGCGCGACGGCGCCGGCTGCGTCGCCGGCATCACCACGTCGGCGGGAACAGGGCCGATCGAAGTCGAGCGGATCGGTGCCCGCGGCGACCTCCTGCTGTGGCGCTTCGTCAAGCCCGCTGCCGCCGATCCGGTCTCGCTTGCGGCGAACCGGCTGCGCGGGCGGGCCGGCGAGCTGCTCGGCGAGGCGGGCGTCCTCGCGGCATTCCTTGGCCCGGACGGCCAGGTGCTTGCGTGCAACCGCCTGTTCGCCGACCGCGCCCTGCCCGACGGTGAGGCCGAGGAATGCGCGCGCCTGAGCGATCTCCTGCAAAAAACCGACGAGGGCCAGTTCCGCCTCGTGGCGGAAGGCGAGATGGGACGGTCGCTGCGCGCGGTCGAAATCCCGCTCGATCCGCCGGCACCCGCCGACCATGCGAACTTCTATTTGTTCGACAACCCCGACACCCTGCCGCAGTCGAGCTCGTCCTACCTGCAGGCGATGCTCGACATGCTGCCGGTCGGCCTCGCCCTGGTTGACCGCGACGGCCGCTTCCTGACGATGAACGAGGCGTTCCGCCAGGCAGCCGGCATCAAGGGGTCGAAGATGCCGAGCTATCCGGGCGATCTCGTTGTCAAGGAAGACAAGGCCGCCGTGGCGGACGCGGTGCGGCGCAACGCCCGGGGACCGGCCATGTCGGGCGACCTCGCCGTGCGGCTGTCGGGGATGGCGTCGGAACCCGTCGCCCTGACCATTGCCGGCCTGCGCGGCCTCGGCGACGCGGCAGTGCTCCTGCTGCTCAAGGACAATAGCGAGGAAGCGAAGCTCAAGCGGCAGGTCGCGCAAGCGACCAAGATGCAGGTGATCGGCCAGCTCGCCGGCGGCGTCGCGCACGACTTCAACAACATCCTGACCGCGATCATCGGCCACTGCGACCTGATGCTGATGCGCCATACGCCGGGCGACAGCGACTATGACGACATCCAGCAGATCAAGTCCAACTCGAACCGCGCTGCGGGCCTTACTCGACAGCTCCTGGCCTTCTCGCGCCAGCAGACCCTGCGCCCGCAGGTGCTCCAGCTCCCCGACGTCGTCTCGGAGGTGTCGCATCTCTTGAAGCGGCTGCTCGGCGAAACGGTCGAGCTGGTCGTCAAGCACGGCCGCAGCCTCGGGCCCATCCGCGCCGATCCGGGCCAGCTCGAGCAGGTGATCATCAACCTTGCGGTCAATGCGCGCGACGCGATGGCGGCTAAAGGCGGCGGGACGCTCACCATCCAGACCTATTCGGTCAAATCGAACCAGGTGGCCGAGCTCGGTTCCGACATCCTGCCGATCGCCGATTATAGCGCGCTGTCGGTGACCGACACCGGGACCGGCATTCCGCCGGCAGTCCTCGGCAAGATTTTCGAGCCCTTCTTCACCACCAAGGAAGTGGGCAAGGGCACCGGGCTGGGGCTGTCGACGGTCTACGGAATCGTCAAGCAGTCGGGCGGCTTCATCTTTGCTGATTCCAAGGTGGGCGAGGGCACCCGCTTCGTCATTTACCTGCCGGTGCACCAGCAGGAAGCCGCCGCCGCGAAAAGCCGCCGCAGGGCCAAGGCGACCAAGGACGAGCTGTGGGGCAGCGGCACCGTGCTGCTCGTCGAGGATGAGCCGACGGTGCGCAGCGTCGCCGAGCGCGCGCTCACTAGGCACGGCTATACGGTGATCACCGCCGACAATGGCGAGGAAGCGCTCGAGCTGCTCGGCAAGGAGACGCCGATCGACCTCCTCGTCAGCGACGTCGTCATGCCGGGGATGGACGGTCCGACGATGGTCGCGCAGGCGCGCAAAGACCGGCCCGAGCTCAAGATCCTCTTCATGTCCGGCTATGCCGAAGAGCAGCTGCGGAAATCGATCGACCTCGAGAACGTCAATTTCCTGCCCAAGCCGTTTTCGGTCACCGAACTTGCCGAAGCGGCGCGCCGGGCGATGGGCAATAAATAAGGACTTTGCGCTTTCCCATCCGCACCCTATGCCCAAGGGTTCATGGCTGACACGCGTTCAATCCTGATCGTCGAAGATGAGCCGCTCATCGCCATGATGCTCGAGGATTTCCTCGATTCCCTCGGCCACAAGGTGCGCGGGACCTGCGACACCGTGAAATGTGCGCTCGACGAGGTCGAAAAGGGCGGCTTCGATCTCGCCATCCTCGACGTGAACCTCAAGGGCGAGAATGTGTGGCCGGTCGCCACCAAGCTGCGCGAGAAGAACGTCCCGTTCGTGATCGCCACGGGCGGTCACGTCGACCCGCCGCCGCCCGAGTTCAATGACGCGCCGGTGATCGAAAAGCCGTACACGGTCGACCGCGTGACGCCGGCAATCGAGGCTGCATTCGCCGGCTAGGGTTCCTCCTCACTGCAATCATCCTCGCCGCAGTCGCGGCATTCTTCGCCATGTTTGAATTCCAGACCCAGCTCATCTTTCCGACACACGCTGTCGCAGCGCCCGGGCCTTGGCTCGCCGGCGCCGAGCGGCTTTCGCTGAAGACCGCGGATGGGAACGCCATCGCCGGGATTCACATCCCAGCCGACAAGCCGGCCAAGGATCGTACGCTGATCCTTGGCTTCGGCGGCAATGCGTGGAACGCGCAGGACGTCGCCGAATATCTGCACGAGCTGTATCCCGCCTGCGACGTCGTCGCCTTCCACTATCGCGGCTATTCGCCGTCGACCGGATCGCCTTCGGCCGAGGCGCTGATTGCCGACGCGCCGCTCGTCTATGATTTGGCGGTCAAGCACGTGAAGCCGAAGCACATCGTCGCCGTCGGGTTCAGCATCGGCAGCGGAATCGCAGCCCAGCTGGCGAGCAAGCGTAAGCTCGAGGGGCTCATCCTCGTCACCCCGTTCGATTCGTTGAAGGCCGTCGCCCAGTCAGCCTACCCTTGGCTGCCGATCGGCCCCTTCTTCAGCCACGAGATCGATGCGGCGTCTGCGCTCCAGGGGAGCTCAGTCCCGGTGGCGATCTTTGCCGCTCAGCGCGATGAGATCATCCCCGCGGAACGTACCGATGCGCTGCGCTCGGGCCTCAAGCACCTGGTGTTCGACCGCACGATCGAAGGTGCCGGGCACAACACCATCTACGCGCGTTCGGACTTCCAACTGGCGATGCGCGAGGCTTTAGACCGTCTCAAAGTGTGACATCTTCCTCTTGCTAGCCTCTGGCGCCGCATCCATATTCCTGAAATCAAAGGAGCAATTGAGCGGCGGGTGGCGTTAACCGCCCTGCAGAGTTGATTGTGGCATAAAGCGGGCTAGCATGGCCCTGAGAGGACGGTCGTTCGCGGCCGCAGAGCAAGGACGGGAATGACCAAGCTTTCAGGCGGCGACAGCAAGAGCACTCTCTACTGTTCGTTCTGCGGCAAGTCGCAGCACGAGGTGAGGAAGCTGATCGCCGGCCCGACCGTGTTCATCTGCGACGAATGCGTCGAGCTGTGTAACGACATCATCCGCGAGGAATCGAAGTCGGCGCTGGTCAAGACCCGCGACGGGGTTCCGACGCCGTCCGAGATCTGCAAGGTTCTCGATGATTATGTGATCGGGCAGGACCGCGCCAAGCGCGTACTCTCGGTCGCCGTCCACAACCATTACAAGCGGCTGTCGCACGGCTCGAAGGCCGGCAACGACGTCGAGCTCGCCAAGTCGAACATCCTGCTGATCGGCCCCACGGGCTGCGGCAAGACGCTGCTCGCCCAGACCCTTGCGCGGATCCTCGACGTGCCGTTCACGATGGCCGACGCGACGACCCTGACCGAAGCCGGCTATGTCGGCGA
The DNA here is from genome assembly GCA_036523615.1 of Sphingomicrobium sp. Taxonomy (GTDB): domain Bacteria; phylum Pseudomonadota; class Alphaproteobacteria; order Sphingomonadales; family Sphingomonadaceae; genus Sphingomicrobium. The sequence goes on along the minus strand of DATDDW010000004.1, from coordinate 2,164 downwards.
GGACGTCGAGAACATCATTTTGAAGCTGCTCCAGGCGTCCGATTATAATGTCGAAAAGGCGCAGCGCGGCATCGTCTACATCGACGAGATCGACAAGATCAGCCGCAAGTCGGACAACCCGTCGATCACGCGCGACGTCTCCGGCGAGGGCGTTCAGCAGGCGCTGCTCAAGCTGATGGAGGGCACCACCGCCTCGGTTCCGCCGCAGGGCGGCCGCAAGCATCCGCAGCAGGAGTTCCTGCAGGTCGACACCACCAACATCCTGTTCATTTGCGGCGGCGCGTTTGCCGGACTCGAGAAGATCATTTCCGACCGGATGCAGGGCAAGTCGATGGGCTTCGGCGCTCACGTCGCCGCGCCCGACGAGCGCAAGACGGGCGAGATCCTCAAGAATTGCGAGCCCGAAGACCTGCTGAAGTTCGGCCTCATCCCCGAATTCGTCGGCCGTTTGCCCGTGATCGCTACTTTGCTCGATCTCGACGAGACTGCGCTGGTGAAGATCCTCGTCGAGCCGAAGAACGCGCTGGTGAAGCAGTACGCCAAGCTATTCGACATGGAGGACGTGCAGCTCGAATTTACCGACGATGCGCTCCACTCGGTCGCCAAGAAGGCGATCGAGCGCAAGACTGGCGCGCGCGGCCTCAGGTCCATCCTCGAAGGCATATTGCTCGACACGATGTTCGACCTGCCGTCGATGGACGGGGTCGATGAAGTCCATATCGACGGCGATGTGGTCGAAGGCCGCAAGGACCCGGTCCGCGTCTACGCCTCCAAGGACAAGGCCGGCGGCGACGCGGCGTGAAGCTGGGGGCGATCCCGCGCCTGATTGTTGCTTTACTTCTTCTCTTAGTTTTTTCGATTCCGCACTCGGCAGCCGTAGCGCAGCCGACGCTCGTCGTTCTCGGCGGTGACGCGGATCAAGTCTCAATTTCGGGCAATGAAGTTCGCCACAAGGCTGCGAATTTTCTCTTCCCGGAGCAGATCGGGGACATGCCGCTCCGGAAGGTCACGATCTACGGATCTGCGGACGCATCAGTCGATTATACTTTACGCGGAGGTGGCAACGGGGACGCCTGGATCACATTCTATGTTTATCCCGCGCAACATGCGCTCGCCGAGGAGGTCGCGACAATCCAGAGCGACTTGATCGGCGCATGGTCGGCCACTCGTCTACCTTCCGCAACGGCTCTCCCCCCGTCCGCCGCGGATGGCAGGAGCGGGTGGTTCAAAGGACAATATGAAGGGAAAAGCGCCACGACCGGTTACATTGTCGTCCAGCGAGGTCACGGGTTCTTGATGGCGCGCTACACCATTCCCGATGTTGCGGGTCAGGAGGGCATTGAGCGAACTATTCGCGCGTTGAACGCAGCGCCGTGGAATTGGACGCCAGCTCCACGATCAAGCGCCTAAGACTTACTGGCCGTGGACGGCGGCGAGCAGCTGCGCGCCGTAGCGCTCCATCAGGTGCGCATCGCGCCCGTAATGGTCCTCGTAGAACTGGACGCCATTCGCTGTCGGCTGCACCGTCAGATAGGTCATATAGACCGGGATCGGGCGGGGCAGGTCGACCTCTTCCTCGACCTTGGGGTTGCGGCCCTGAGGGACGACGCCGTCGAACAGGAAGCGCGCCACGCGCTTGTAATCCTCGACGCGGACGCAGCCGTTGCTGATCCACAGCTCGTTCTTGGTGAAATGCTCTTTTTCCGGCGAATCATGGAGATAGATGCCGAAGTAATTAGGCAGCATGAACTTCATCATGCCCATCGAGTTGGCCGGGCTCGGCAGCCGGCGCAGCCGCACGTCCTGCGCCCCGTCGGCGACCGCGCGCCAATCGATCGTGTTCGGATCGATCGTCTTCGCATCGTCGCTGTAATCGGTGAGGACCTGATACTCGCGGTCGGTGAGGTAGCTCACGCCCTGCGCGGCGACGCGCGGCGCGACCAGGCTTTTAACCAGCTCGGGCGGCACGTTCCAGTAGGGATTGACGCTCGCATATTTGATGAAGGCGGCCATCATCGGCGTTGCCGTCTCGGCCTTGCCGACGACGACCTTCATCTCGTCGACCTTGCGGCCGTTCTGCCATAGCGACAGCCGCGCATCGCCGGCGTCGACGATCACATATTTGCTCTGCTCTTCGGGCGCGGGAAGGCGCTTCGCCCGCTCC
>DATDDW010000003.1:0-13448 GCA_036523615.1 Sphingomicrobium sp. | reverse complement strand
GGGAGCCAGCTGATCGGGCTCGCCTGCGAGCCTGCGGAGGGCGAGCGGATCCTCGACCTCTGCGCCGGCGCGGGCGGCAAGTCGCTCGCGCTCGCGGCGGCGGCGCCCGGCGCGACGATCCTGGCGACCGACAGCAACCGCGCACGCCTGGCGAAGCTCGCGCCTCGCGCAGCGCGCGCTGGCGCGACCATCGAGACGCGGCTGCTCAACCCACCCAACGAACTCGACGAGCTCGCCGACTGGCGCGGCGCGGCCGACCTCGTGTTGGTCGATGCGCCCTGCTCGGGCAGCGGCACCTGGCGGCGCAACCCGGAAGGCCGCTGGCGGCTGACGCCCGAGCGGCTCGACCGCGTGATCGGCCTGCAGCGGCGGCTGCTCGATCTCGCCGTCGAGCTGACCCGGCCCGGCGGACGCCTGGTCTATGCGGTATGCTCCATTCTGTCCCGCGAAGGGGCAGGCCAGATTGCGGACTTCCTCGAGCGCCGTTCATCGTGGATTAGTGAGGAAACGTCCATTCCCGGAGGGCGCTTTGACGGGGCCGGGCGGCTGTTGACGCCGGGCCACGACGGCAGCGACGGCTTTTTCGTCGCGCGGCTTCGCCGACCATGCTAGGCGGCGCCGCGAGAAGTGGAGACATTGATGCGTTCCTTGCCCTGTTTTCTGCTCGTCGGTTTCGCCGGCCTCGCGCTTGCCGCGCCGGTCGGTGCCCAGCGCGGTGACGACCAGATCCTGCCCAAATCGGTGCAGCTGATGCACCAGGGCGAAGCGCTCCTCAGCGCCGGCAAGTTCGAGCAGGCGGAGGACGCGCTTGAGACTGCGCTCGCGGTCGATCCGCGCAACCGCTGGGCGTTCGTCGATCTCGCCCGCGTCGCCGAGAAGCAGCGCCTGTTCGGCAAGGCGATCCGCATGACCAGCAAGGCGCTCCTGCTCGAGCCCAATGACCCCGACGCGATTGCCGTCCAGGGCGAGGCGATGGTCGAGATGGGTGCCACCGCGCGCGCCCAGGCGAACCTGCAAAAGCTGCAGAGCATCTGCGCCAAGGGCTGCCCGCAGCTGGCCCAGCTCTCGGCCGCGATCAGCCGTGGTCCCTCGGTGGCTTCGGCCAAGGTTCCGGAAAGCCCGAAGAAGGACTGATCACCTTCGGGAGAGCTTGCGCGCGAGCTCGATCCATTCCTCGACGCTGACTGTTTCCGCCCGCCGCTGGCTATCGATTCCAAGCTCGGCCGCGGCGTCGAGCGCTCCTGGCACCGCTTTGAGGCTCGAGCGCAGCATCTTGCGCCGCTGGCCGAACGCTGCCTGGGTCAGCTTCTCGATCACGATGGGATTCACGTCTTCCGGCTGCTCTTCCGGAACGATGTGCACCACCGCCGAGGTCACCTTGGGCGGGGGCACGAAGGCCGAGCGGTTGACCTGCATCGCAATGCGCGGCCGCGATCGCCACTGCGCCGCCACCGACAGCCGCCCGTAGGCATCGCTGCCGGCTGAAGCGACGATCCGCTCGGCGACCTCCTTCTGGAACATCAACGTCAGCGATTTCCACCACGGCGGCCACTCGCCGCCGAGCCATTTGAGCAACAGCGCGGTGCCGACATTGTAGGGCAGGTTGGCGACGACGTGCGCGCCGTCTCCGACGGTGTCGCGTTCGTCCACCTGGAGCGCGTCGGCTTCGATGATCTGCAGCCGCTCGCTGAACTCCTGCTGCAATTCGGCGAGCGCGGGGATGCAGCGCCGGTCGCGCTCCACCGCGACGACGCGCGCGCCGCGATCGAGTAGCGCCCGCGTGAGGCCTCCGGGCCCGGGTCCAACCTCATAGATTCGCTTGCCTTCGAGCGGCCCCGCAATGGCGGCGACGCGGGCCAGCAACTGCCGGTCGAGGATGAAATTCTGTCCCAGCGCCTTGCTCGCGCTGAGGCCGTGACGGGTGATGACCTGGCGGAGGGGTTCGGGTGGCTCGCTCAAGCCGTTTCGGCGCGCAGCGCGGCATTGTCGGCCGCCATGCGGATCGCCGCCGCCATCGGTCGTGGATCGGCTCGGTCCTGCCCGGCGATGTCGAAAGCGGTGCCGTGATCAGGGGCGGTGCGGACGATCGGCAGGCCGAGCGTGACGTTGACCGCATCCTCGAAGTGAAGCGCCTTGATGGGGATCAGCGCCTGGTCGTGGTACATGCACAGCGCCGCATCGTAATTGGCCCGGGCTCGGGCGTGGAACATCGTGTCGGCGGGATGCGGGCCGCTGACCCGCCACCCCTCGGCAGCAAGCGCGGCGATTGCCGGCTCGATGATCTCGATCTCCTCCGCGCCGAGCTGGCCGCCTTCGCCGGCGTGGGGGTTAAGGCCTGACACCGCGAGCCTCGGCTCGGGAATGCCGAAGCTCCGCTGTAGCCCGCGGAGCGCGGCGCGCCCGCGCGATTCGATGAGGCTGCTGGTCAGCTGTTGCCTGACCTTCGCCAGCGGCACGTGCGTCGTCACCGGCACGGTGCGGAGCGTCGGCCCGGCAAGCATCATCACGACGTTGCTGGGCGAAACGCCGCAGCGTTCGGCCACGAATTCGGTCTGGCCCGGGTGCTGAAAGCCGATTGCGTAGAGCTGCTCCTTGGCGACTGGGCCGGTGACTACAGCGCCCGCCGAGCCCGACCGCGTGAGGCCGACGGCGAGCTCGAGCGCATCTAGCGAGCAGTGGGCGCCGGCGACGCTGGGATGCCCCGGCGCGTCGCATTCAGTCGCGGGAAGCTGGATCAGCGGCAGGCCGACGTCGAAGGCGGCGTCAGCCTCGCGGGGATCGTCGATGACCTCGATCGGGCCATCCCACACCGCGGCGATCGCATGGCCGTCGCCGACCGCGACGAACGGTGGCAGGCCGAACTCGGCGCGGTGGTCCCAGCATTTGGCGATCACTTCGGGCCCGATCCCAGCGGGATCGCCCAGCGAAATGGCCAGCGGCGACAGGGGCGTCTGCAGCACCGGCGAGGCTTTAGCCGAAATCGCCGATCAGCGGAATTCGATCACCGCGTCGCGCCTGAGGTCGGCAAGATACCGGCGAGCCCGGCTGTTGACGCGCTCCTCGTTTAGCTGCTGGTAGACGTCGTCGTAGGTGGGCGCGTTGGCCTCGGCCTGGTCGCGTCCGCACATCACCAACACTCGCACGCCCTCGTCGAGCGAGCCTAACGGCTGGGTTGCCTGGCCGACCTGCATCGGCAGCATCATCTGCTGCAGCGCGACAGGCAAGTCGCGCATCTTGACCTGGTCGCTCTGGACCACCTCGCCGTGGAAATCGGCAGCGATCTTCTCCGCGCCGCCGCACCCGCCGATGTTCTTGGCAGCATCGGCGAAGCGCGACACGATCGGCTCGGCTTCCTGGCGGCTGATGCCCTTGGGGAAGCTGATCGACACCTGCTTCAGACTAAGCACCGCATCGCGCGGGTCGGCGGTGAGGATCTTGCGCGTGTCCTGAACGGCAAGGATCGAGACGCCGCCTGGCACCGGAATTGGATTGCTGATCGTGCCGGGCCCCATCTGGCGGAGAGCAGCGGCGAGCGGCGTCGGCAGCTGCTCGGGCCTCACCCAGCCGAGATCGCCGCCGACCGCAGCCGTAGAAGCTTCGGAATATTGCCGGGCGTAGCCAGCGAAAGAGGCGCCGTTCTTCAGCTGCTCGAGAATCTTGTTGGCGTTCTGCAGCGTCTGGTCCTGGGTGTAGGGGGTCGCCGAGAGGAAAATTTCGCCGACGCGATATTCTTCGGTGCCCTTGGCCGCGTTCATCCGGTCGAGCACCGCCTTGACCTCGTCGTCGCCGACGCTGACGCCGCTCTCGATCTTCGCGCGCTGCAGGCGCTGCCACGCGATCTCGCCCTCGATCTGGCGGCGCAGCGACTGGATCGATGAGCCATTGGCCTGGAGGTAGGCCGCCATCTGCTCGGGCGTCTGCTTCACGCCGCCGGCGACACGCGCGACCGTGCGGTCGACGTCCGATTTCTTGATCTCGATCTTGTCGGCTTTCGCCGCCTGGATTTCGAGCGTTTCGTCGATGAGGTTGCGAAGCACTTGCTGGCGCAGCGTATCGACCTGGTCGGCTGGAATCTGGCCGCCATTGGCGATGGCCATGAGCGCCAGCCGCTGGTCGACATCCGTCTGGGTGATCACGTCGCCGTTGACGATCGCGGTCGCCTTGATCACCGAGGGAATGGCATTGCCGAAGATCTGCGGGTTTTCGGGAAGCTTGAGCGACTGGGTGCTCTTCACCGGCGGCGAATCGGCAGTGGCACCGCCCGCGACCTGCGCCGCTGCCCCTGTGGCTGCCGCGGCAAGAACGGCCGCCCCGACGAACAGTGCGCGCGTGGAATTCAGTCGAAAAGGTGCCACGATCCGATTTTCCCTTATTTCCCGGTGCTTGCCGTTTATCCACGCCCGCTGAACGCAGGCTTAGCGGCTAACGCCTTTCAACACCAAACGAATGGCAAAAGTGCTTCCCGCCTGGAAAGTCCCGATGCGCTCATAGTCGCGTCGCCACGTCAGGCCAACCTGCAGGCATTCGTCTTCGTATTGGATGCCGATCCGGTGCCGAACTGGATCGAAGCCGCTGGCCAGTGACAGCGGGTCGTCGGTTCGGTCCGTAAGGTCGATGATCGTCGAGCCGAACACCGACCAATAGCGGTTGAATAGCACACGCGCGGCAAGACGCAGCTCCTCGACGTCGCGCAAATCCTCGATCGTCGGGTCTATGTTCCGGTTGAGCCGCAGATAGCCGACCTGGGCGTAGGTCTGCTGCGTGCCGAGCGTCAGGTCGATCTCGTTGCGCCTCACGGCGAAATTGCTCTTGTCGACGCGGAAGCGCTCGGTGAAATCGATGAAGCGGCCGTAGCGAACGCGTACACGCCCGACGATGTCGGACATCCGGTCGGTGAGACCCGTCCCCTGCGGAAAGATACCGGGCCGGTCGACGAGGCGGTAGCTCTGGCCGATCGTGCTGTCGATCGCCAGGTTCTGCCGATCGAGCGACCAGTCGACGCCGTAAGTCACGCGCGAAGCGTCCTCCCAACGGTCGTAGCCGGGGAAGCGGTTGAGGGCGAAGAGGTTGCTGTCCTCGAGGTCGATCGACCGCGCGTCCTCGTTGGGGATGTCGATGTTCGAGGTTGGCGGGGTCAGCACCAGCTGCACCCGCGGGACCAGCGTCTGCAGCCCGCCGAGCAGCGGCCCGACGAAGGGCCATTGCGCGTCCGCAGACAGAGCTCCCATCGCCCGCGTATGCCAGCCGTCGGTGCCGCGGTAGATCGGCACCACCGTCTCACCGGCGTCGTCGGTGTGATAGACGTCGCCGCGGGCGAAAGCGGTGAAGGTGACCTGCTGCCCCCACGGCGTCAGCTTGCGCAAATCCCATTTGCCGCTGAGGAACGCGCGCTGCGTATCCTGGCCTTCGATCCTGAGGATCGACAGGCTGTTCGCCTGGATCTCGAGCTTGCCGCCCGCGAGTGAATCCGAGCGGAAGCGCGCATCGATCGCGGGTAGCGCGAACGGGATCTCCTTCTGCACGTCTTCCTGGCGCAGACCCTGGAACGCCCAGCCGGCAATCGAAATGTAGGAATTGGGCGAAATCCGCTCGACATTGACGACGTTGCGCAGCCGGTCGTCGGTGGTGATGTCGTAGCGGCGCGTCATGGTCTTGTCGGTCGCCGCGCGAAGCGACGCGGTGATGCTCCACAAAGGATCGAGCTGAGCTTTGCCGTTGGCCTCGAAATAGGCCTTCACCCCCTTGTGGTTGGAGGTGACCGCGGGATTGATGCTTTCGATCGTCCCGTAGGTGAGGAAGCCGCCGACCTGGAAAGCGCCGACCTGGTCGAGCTGCCGATACTTGAGCTCGATCGCCGGCAAGACGCCGGTGTAGAGGTGCGGCGTCAGCGTGAGGTCGCGGTTGTTGGCGATCTGCACATGATAGGGTTCGGCGATTTCCAAGCCCTTCTTCGTCGACAGGCTGAACTCGGGCACCAGCCAGCCCGTGGCGCCTTCGTTGCCGCGCGCGATGTTGAACACGGGGAGCAGCGGCAGGGTCATGCCGAACAGCTGGAAGCGCCCGCCCTCGAAGCGCACGCGGCCGCTGGCGGGATCGTCGATGACCTTGGTCGCGGTGATCGCCCAGCTCGGCCGCTTGGGACAGCCGCTCGCGCTGGTCACCGGGCAGGGCGAATAGATTGCATTCTCGAGCGTCGTGATCTCGCCATTGCGCAGCGCGCTAGCGGCAGCGATGCGGCCGCCGCTTTCGAGCACGACCATCAGGTTCTGCGCGGTGCCCGAAGCCAAGGTGTCGGTGAGTTGGACCGTCTCGCCGACCATCTTGTCGCCCTGAGGCGTTTCGACGACGACATTGCCCTTGGCGTAGACCTGGCCCGACTTGCGGTCCCAGATCACTTCATCAGCCGCGAGGTAGTTGCCCTCGCGGTTCATCCGCACTTCGCCGCTGGCGGTGACCACGTCGGCATTGCTGTCGTAGGTCACCTGGTCGGCGCTGAATTCGACGACCTGGTCCTGAGGGTTGGTCGTGGCTGGCTTGGGCACGACGGGCTGGGCCATCGCCGCGGAAGGAAATGCGGCGAGGATTGGGAGCGCCGACCACCAGACAAATCTCGTGCGCAACGCTTCCCTGTTCCCGCCGCTCGAATGAACCCTGTCTTAAGGGCGCTATCGCACCTTGGGCGGCTAGGGACAATCGGGACTGCGGCATCGTCGGGCAGCCGCTTTGCCAAGGGCGGGGTTGCCGCTTAAAGGGCGGCGCAACATTCGCCTTTTCAGGATTGCCGCAATGAACATTCGCTTCGCCGACAGCCGGCCCGCGGGAGACTATGCGCTGGTGCTGCCGGTCGCCGGCAAGGACCGCTCGAGCCTCGGCTCCCTCGGCAAGACCCAGCAGAGCGTGATCGCCGCGCTCGACCGCCAGCGCTTCGAAGGCGAGGGGTCGAGCGTCTCCGATCAGTTCATCGACGACGGCGGGACGATGCGGCGGCTGCTCGTCGTCGGCATCGGTAAGGGCGGTACGCCAGCCGAATCCGCCGAGAAGCTCGGCGGCACGGCAGTCGCCCGGCTCCTGACCTCCGGCGAGAAGAAGGCGGTGATCGACGTCAGCACGCTCGGCTACGACGCCGATGCCGCGGCGCGCGTCGGGCTCGCCGCAGCGCTGCGCTCGTGGCGCCACGACCGTTATCGCACCAAGCTCAAGAACAATCAGAAGCCCACCCTCACTGAGGTGATTATCGTCGGCGGCGGCAAGGGCGCGGGCGAGCGTTACAAGTCGCGCTGGGCGCCGGTGGTCGAAGGCGTCTCGCTGACCCGTGAGCTGGTCACCGAGCCGGCCAACATCGTCTACCCCGAAAGCTTCGTTCAGCGCGTCCAGGCGGCGCTCAAGGACACCGGCATCGAGATCAAGGTACTCGACCGGGCAGCGATGCAGAAGCTCGGCATGGGCGCGCTGCTCGGCGTCGCGCAAGGTTCGGCGCGCGAGGCTCGGCTGATGGTCCTGCAATGGAACGGCGGCGGGAAGGGCCAGCCGACCGCCTTCGTCGGCAAGGGCGTGACCTTCGACACCGGCGGCATCTCGATCAAGGCCGCGGCCGGAATGGAAGCGATGAAGTGGGACATGGGCGGCGCGGGTGCCGTGGTCGGCGCGCTGAAGGCGCTCGCGCTGCGCAAGGCCAAAGCGAACATCGTCGGCGTTTGCGGGCTGGTCGAGAACATGCCCGGGGGCAATGCGCAGCGCCCGGGCGACGTCGTCACCACCATGTCCGGCCAGACGGTCGAGGTGATCAATACGGACGCCGAAGGCCGGCTCGTGCTCGCCGACGCGGTCACTTACGTTCAGCGCAATTTCAAGCCGGGCACGATCATCGACCTCGCCACGCTGACCGGCGCGATCCTCATCAGCCTCGGCCACGAATGGGCCGGGCTGTTCTGCAACGACGAGCAGCTCGCCCAGCAGCTGCTTCAGGTGGCGGCAGATTCGGGCGACAAATTGTGGCGCATGCCCTTGGCCGAGCCGTTCGATCGCCTAATCGATTCGCCGATTGCCGACATGAAGAATGTGGGTCCGCGCGAGGGCGGGTCGATCACCGCCGCGCAGTTCATCCGCCGCTTCATCGAGAACGGCGTCAAATGGGCGCACATCGACATGGCCGGCAAGGCGTGGTCGGACAAGCCGAGCGCGACTTACGACAAAGGCGCGACGGGCTTCGGCGTCCGACTGCTCGACGAATATGTCTCCGAGGTGCTTGAGAAATAGGAGCGCGGGCCTGAATGCAGGTCGATTTTTACCAGCTTGGCGGCGCTGGTCCCGAGCAGGTGATCGCCAGCCTCGCCGACAAGATCCTGGCGCAGGAGGGAAGGCTGCTCGTCGTCGCTGACGACCAGGCCTATCTCGCGCGGCTCGACCGGATGCTGTGGGACGCGGGGCCGACGAGCTTCCTTCCCCACGGCCTTGCCGGCGGGAGTGACGACGCGCGCCAGCCGGTCCTGCTCTCGACCAGCACCGACGCCCCCAACCTCGCCCGCAATATGCTGATCGCCGACGGTCAGTGGCGCGAGGCGGCGATCACCTATGACCGCAGCTTCTATTTGTTCGATACGGCCACGTTGCAGGGAGCGCGCGAGGCGTGGAAGCAGCTCGCCGGACGCGACGGCGTCGAGCGCCGCTACTGGGCGCAAGAGGGCGGCAAGTGGGTGAACAAGGCCTGAGGGTTGCGGCCTCGCGGAAGCGCCGCTAGGCGCCTCCCGAAATTCCATCCAGTCCAATCACAGGAGACCGCCCGGTCATGGCCGCGACGCGCACCTTTTCGATCATCAAGCCCGACGCCACCCGCCGCAACTTGACCGGCGCAATCACCAAAATGCTCGAGGAAGCGGGGCTTCGCGTCGTCGCGTCCAGGCGCATCCGCATGAGCCGCGAGCAGGCCGAAGGCTTCTACGCGGTGCACAAGGAGCGGCCCTTCTACAACGACCTCTGCACCTTCATGACGTCAGGCCCGGTAGTCGTGCAGGTGCTCGAAGGCGAGAATGCCGTGCAGCGCAACCGCGACGTGATGGGCGCGACCAACCCGGCCGATGCGGCGGAGGGCACGATCCGCAAGACCTACGCCGAATCGATCGAGGCCAATTCGGTGCACGGCTCGGACAGTGACGAGAATGCCAAGATCGAGATCGACTTCTTCTTCAAGCCCGAAGAGATCGTCGGCTGATCAGAGCATCGGGCTCAGCGTCGCCAGCAGGTTCTGCCAAAGCCTGAGGCCGAGGCTGTAGCGGTCCACATCGTCGCGGCTGACGCGGTCGCACTGGGCGAGATATTCGTCCTGCCTCGCGCGCACTTCGGCAGCGAAATCGCCATCCTCGAACAATATGTCATTCTCGAAATTGAGCTCGAAGCTGCGACGGTCAAGGTTGGCGCTGCCGACCAGCCCGACGCGGCCGTCGACGATCATCGTCTTGGAATGGAGCAGGCCGGGCCGGAACTCGTAGATTTCCGCCCCGGCGTCGATCAGGTCCTTGTAATAGCTGCGGCTCGCGCCGGCGACGATCCAATTGTCGTTGCGCTTAGGGAACAGCATCAAGGTCCTGACGCCGCGCCGCGCCGCCGATGTCAGCGCGAAGAGCAACTGCTCGTCGGGCACGAAATAAGGGGTCGTCACTACCAGCTCCTCGCGCGCGGAGTGGATGAGCTCGGCAAAGCAGGCCGGCATCGCGTCGAATTCAGCGGTCGGGCCGGTCCCCAGCACCTGGGCGGCAATCGAGCCCTGTTCCCGAGGGAGGGGACCGGTCAACAGTCCGCTGATGTCCTCGCCGCGCTCACCGATCCAGTCGGAAACGAAAAGATATTGGCAGTGCCGCGCAACCGGCCCTTGCCACCGCATCATGATGTCGACCCAGGGCGCGTAGCGCGGCTTGATGCGGAATTCGGGATCGGCGCAATTCTGGCTGCCGCACCAGGCGATCTCATTGTCGACGACCATCAGCTTGCGGTGGTTGCGAAGGTCGACCCGCCCGCGGATCACGGTCCACAGCGGATTGCCGACGGGCAGCGCCACGCGCACCTCGCAGCCGCCTTCGCGCATATCGCGCCAGTGGCTCGAGTGGATCAGCCGCCGCGAGCCAAGCGCGTCGGCGAGCAGGCGGACCTGCACGCCGCGCCCGGCGGAGCGCATGAACGCGTCCTTGAGCTTCAGGCCGTTATGGTCGGCGAGCCAGATGTAGAAGCAGCCGTGGACCGTCTCGCGCGCCGAATCGACGTCGGCGACCATCTCGTCGACCGCGGCATTGCTGTCAGCTGCGAGACGGGCGCTGTTGCCGGTGGTGGGATCGAGGTGGTTGACGGTGCGGGCGAGCGCGAAGGGCGCCCAGTGCGCACCGCCGGCTTCGCCGCCGCACTCGTAATTGCCCGGCGGATGCGGCAGTCGCGCGTTGATTTCCTTGCCACGGGTCCTTCGCGGGCCGCTGATCCGTGTCTCGCCGACGAGCAGGTAAAGGATCACGCCGAGGATCGGCATGGCGAAGATGGCGACGATCCAGGCGAGCCGCGACGCCGGCTCGCGGTGCGGTCGAAGCAGCGCGCGTGCAGCGGTAGCGCCATCCGCCGCGAAGATCGCGGCCCAGCTGACTGCTTCCCAGTCGACCATCGGCGTCAGTGCCGCATATTGCGGCCGCTCTGTCTAGCGGCCGAGCCCCATGAGCTTGAGCGAGCGGCCGCCGAACAGCCCGCCGCCCTCCCATCTGTAGCGCAGTGCATAAGTCCCGCCGCCGCGGCGGTCCGTGCCGAGTTCGACGTAATGCGCCGAGATGCGCACCGGCACGCTGTAAGTCCGGTCCTTCTCTTCGCTGGACCGGTCCTTCAGCGCGCTCTCAACGTCGCTCGCCGACAAGCGGCCGTCGCTGCCGAGTTCGATCGGCGAAGCGCCCTTGATCGTTACCGTCATCGATTCGAGCGCGTGGTCACGATTGACCGGCGCGATGATCATCGTGCTTCCGTCGCGATCGGGGATGCCGCGCAGGACCAATGGAACGGCCTGGTGCTGTTCGACGACGCGCGTCGGCTTGTCCTGGCTGCTGCTCTTCCAGGCAATCCACACGCCGAGAGCGGAGACGACCAAAGCGGCAAGACCAATAAGCTCGCCGAGGCTGATCAGGCGCCGGCGGCGCTGCGATTCGGATTCGCTCATCGTCCGCCAGCTTCGAGCATGCGCCGCGGTGCGGCAAGCTCCCAGCTTGCGGCGATCCGGTCGGCGACATGGCCCCAGTCGACGTCCGCGCCGGCGAGGTTGATGGACAACCAGCTCGGCATATAGGCCGGCTTGGAATAGGTCTGCGGGTCGGCTTCGAGGAGCATTGCCTGCTCATCGAGGCTGCTGACGCGCACGCACACGACCGTCTTCCCATCGCCGTGGTGATTGTCGCGGAACTGCGCGAACTGCTTGCCGGCGACGAAGAAGGTCGGCTGGCCGTGCGACAGCCTCTCCTCGGTCTCCGGCAGCTCCAGCGCCGTGGCGCGGATACGGTCAAGCGGATCGTTCATCGGCGGACGAACTCGCTCAACATCTTAGGATAAAGCAAGTGCTCGGCGGCGAGCACGCGCTGTTCGAGGCTCGCGGCCGTGTCGCCCGGCTCGATCGGCACTTCGGCCTGGCCGAGCACCTCGCCGGCGTCGAGCTCCTCGGTAACCAAGTGGACCGAGCAACCGCTGACCTTGTCCCGGGCTTCGAGCGCCCGCGCGTGCGTGTCGAGGCCGCGATATTTGGGCAGCAGGGAAGGGTGGATGTTGACGATCCGCCCGCGCCACTCGTTGACGAACCACGGCGAGAGGATGCGCATGAACCCGGCGAGCGCGATGGTGCCGACGTCGAGAGCCTCGAGCTCGGCGCTGAGGAGCCGGTCGAATGCTTCCTTGGCCATGCCTTTGCTGTCGTGCGCCCAGGTGGCGAGGCCGCGTTGCCGCGCCCACTCCAGCCCCGCCGCGTCGCGCTTGTTCGACGCGATCAACGCCACCTCGTAGCCGCTCGCCCGCTCGACCAGGGCGCGCATATTGCTGCCGCGGCCCGAGATCAGGATTGCGACACGCCTCGGATCACGCATTGTGCGTCGCGGACCAGTCCTCGGATGCGTTCCACGAGCCGGCCTTGCCGCTCACCCTGCAGCCGCGCGGGCCGGCTTCGATCTCGCCGATCTCGTGCACGGTCTCGCCGGCTGCGGAAAGCGCGTGAGAAACCCCATCCATGTGATCGCGACCGACGATGACGGCCATGCCGATGCCGCAGTTGAACGTCCGCACCATCTCCCGGGGAGCGATCGCGCCGCCTTCCTGAAGCAGCGCGAAGATCGTCGGCAGCTGCCATCGGTCTACTCTTATGACTGCACGGCAATTCTCAGGCAGAACCCTTGGAATATTCTCGAGAAGTCCTCCGCCGGTAATATGTGCTAGGCCCTTGATCTTGCCTTCCTGGACCAGCGGCAGGAGCGAGCGGACGTAGATCCGCGTCGGTTCGAGCAAAGCCTCGCCGAGCGTCCGCCCGCCCTCGCCGGGCAAGTTTTCGTCGAGGTTCCACTTTTGGTCGGCGATGATCCGCCGCACCAGCGAGAAGCCGTTGCTGTGCACGCCCGAACTGGCAAGGCCAAGAACGACGTCGCCCGGGCGGATCGGCTCGCCGGTCAGCACCTTGTCGCGCTCGACTGCTCCGACGCAGAAGCCGGCAAGGTCGTAATCGCCGTCGGCGTACATGCCCGGCATTTCCGCCGTCTCGCCGCCGATCAGCGCACAACCGGCCTGACGGCAGCCCTCGGCGATCGAGGCGACCACCGCCGCCGCTACCGCGTTGTCGAGCTTCGCGCAGGCGTAATAATCGAGGAAGAACAAGGGCTCGGCGCCCTGGACGATCAGATCGTTGGCGCACATGGCGACGAGGTCGATGCCGACGCCCTCATGACGGCCGGTTTCGATGGCCAGCTTGAGCTTGGTGCCGACGCCGTCGTTGGCGGCGACGAGAAGCGGGTCCGAATAGCCCGCGGCTTTCAAGTCGAAGAAGCCGCCGAAGCCCCCGAGCTCGGCCCCGGCTCCAGGGCGGGCGGTCGAGCGAGCGAGCGGCGCTATCGCCTTGACCAGCGCATTTCCCGCCTCGATCGACACGCCGGCGTCGGCATAGGTCAGCGGCTTGGGCGACATCCTCGGCGCCGCTTAGAGACAAGCCGCTTGGATTTCCACGCCGTTGTCGCCAAAAGGCCGTCCGCATGCTGCGCCGCCGGTTCGTCGCTCCCTTTCTGCTGCTGCTTGCCGCCGTCGGCATCGGCGTGGCCGTGTACGCGCAGCTGGAGACCTCCGACCGCGGCATCCTTCCGCTTGAAACCGCTAGCACGCTCGAGATCGGCGGCATTCACGTCGACGTCGGCGCCGCCGACGCGCTGACGGCGCGGCTCGCGGGCTGGCGGATGGCGCAGCGT
>DATDDW010000002.1:0-4874 GCA_036523615.1 Sphingomicrobium sp. | reverse complement strand
CCGCGGCCGGGCACTCAGCCGCCGCTGCGCACCGAAGGCCGCCGGCTCGAGGACATCCACTGGAACCGCAATTGGCAGAACGATGCCCGCTACGACTGGCGGCGTTATCGCCACCACCATCGGTCGCTGTTCCACCTCGGCCTTTATTTCGATCCGTTCGGCTGGGGCTATCAGCCCTATTCGATCGGCTGGCGCATGTGGCCGGCCTATTACGGCAACCAGTTCTGGATCGATCCGGGGATGTACGGCCTGCCCTACCCGCCGCCCGGAACGCGTTGGGTCCGTTACTGGAACGACGCGCTTCTGGTCGACACATGGACCGGCGAAGTCATCGACGTGATCCCCAGCTTCTTCTGGTAGATCGAAGCCGGCAGTTCATCGAAGGGGCGTTGAGCCTTGTGCTCGGCGCCCCTTCTGCTTTAGCGGGGTAACACACCTTAAGTGAAAGTGATCCCTGCCATGCCCACTACCCCTCGCGGACTCGCTCTTTCCTGCGCGTTGCTCGCGATTGCCGCGCCGGCCGCAGCGCAGCCGCGGGCAGCGACTCCGGCGCCATCGCTCGCGGTGCAGGCGAGCGCGCACGAGCGGCTGTTCCGACTGTTCAAGGAGAGCGACGAGGCCGCGCTGAAGCGCAACCCGCTGCAGGCGCTGTTCCGCGGTGACATGCGCTACGCCGACCGCTTGGGCGACCTGTTCAGCAACGCTCATTACCAGCGCGAGAAAGCGGCTGCCGAGCACGACCTCACCGCGCTTCATGCGATCCCCAGGAACGAGCTCACCAGTGACGACCGCATCGCCTACGACGTGTTCGAATATCAGACCAGGGACACGCTCCGCGGGCTCCAGCCCGACCTGCTCCGCCTGACCGAAGCGTTGCCGATGAACCACTTCTTCGGGCTGCACACCCAATATCCGACGATCGCCGGCGGCCAGGGCGGGGCGCCGTACAACAGCGTCGCCGACTATGAGAACAGCCTCAAGCGCGACCGCGACTTCGCCGCCAATATCGATGAGGCCATCCGCCAGTGGAAGAAGGGCGAGGCGGAAGGCGTCGTCGACACCAAGCTGACGGTCCGCAACATGATCGAGCAGCTCGACAACCAGCTCAAGCTCAAGCCCGAGGACTCGCCCTACTGGGGCCCGATCAAGAATTTCCCGCAGAGCATCGGGATGACCGACCGGCCGCGGCTGACTGAGGAATATCGCCAGTCGATCACCAGCGTCATCTACCCGGCGCTGCAGCGGATGCGCGACTTCCTCGCCAACGACTATCTCGCCCACGCGCGCGAGGGTGCCGGCGAGATGTACATGAAGGGCGGCGACAAGCTCTACCGCTACCAGGTGCAGTCGACCACGACGCTGCCGATGACTCCGCAGCAGATCCACGCGCTCGGTTTAGAGGAAGTCGACCGGATCACGCACGGCTTCGAGGACGTGCAGAAGGAGATGGGCTTCAAGGGAACGTTGCAGCAATTCTTCGACTACATGCGCACGGACGCCAAGTTCCAGCCGAAGAGCAAGCAAGAGCTCGAGCAAGGCTTCGCCGCGGTGAAGCGCAAGGTCGAGGCCAAGGTCCCGCAATTCTTCTCGCTGGTGCCCAAGGGCGCGCTCGTGATCCGCTCCTACCCACCGTATCGCGAGAAGTTCGAAGCTGGCGGAAGCTATGAGCAGGGCACGCCCGACGGTCGCCGCCCCGGCACCTTCTACTACAACGCCTACGACCTCCCCTCGCGCAGCATCTGCGAGGAGACGACTTTGTTCATGCACGAGGGCGAGCCCGGGCATCACTTCCAGATC
Source organism: Sphingomicrobium sp. (assembly GCA_036523615.1). Classification (GTDB taxonomy): domain Bacteria; phylum Pseudomonadota; class Alphaproteobacteria; order Sphingomonadales; family Sphingomonadaceae; genus Sphingomicrobium. The sequence continues at coordinate 3,077 of DATDDW010000002.1, read as the reverse complement.
AGCCTGGCGCAGGAGAATGCGAGCCTGCCGCCGTTCATGCGCTTCGGCGGCAACACCGCCTATGTCGAAGGCTGGGCGCTCTACTCGGAGTCCCTAGGTTATCCGATGCAGATGTACTCCGACCCGTGCCAGCGCTTCGGCAATCTCAATGACGAGATGCTGCGGGCGATGCGCCTTGTCGTCGACACCGGCATCCATTCGATGGGTTGGACCCGCAACCAGGCGATCAGTTATTTCCTCACGCACTCGGGCGAATCGAAAACCGACGCGACGGCCGAGGTCGAGCGCTACATCGCGATTCCGAGCCAGGCGGTCGCCTACAAGGTCGGCCAGCTCAAGATCACCGAGCTGCGCGAGAAAGCGAAAGCCGCGCTCGGGCCCAGGTTCGACATCCGCGAATTCCACGCGCAGGTGCTGAACAGCGGCGCTTTGCCGCTGTCGATCCTCGAGCAGAAGATCGACGCGTGGATCGCGGCGAAGAAGGCGAGCTAGCCTAGCGCCGATCGACGCGGTGCTTCAGGCGCCGGCCGATGCTTCGGCGTCGGGTTGCTCGGCCGCGAGCCGGCGTTCAGTCTCGGCGATCAAGGCTTCGAAACGCGGATCGCCGTGGAGGCTGGCCCAATCGCTGTCCTCGCGGACCCACAGGAACCCTTCCTTGCCGATGCCCCCCATGACTCGCGTCAGCAGTTCGAGCGCGAGATCGGCCTCTCCGGCCTTCGCCATGCCGCAGGCGGTGTTGTACACCGAGTTCGAGTTCCCCGGCTCGACCAGCATCACCAGCTCGGCCCAGTCGCGCGCACGTTCGACTTCTCCAAGACGAATGAGCGCACCGACACCGAAACCGAGCACGTTGCCGTTGTCCGGCTCAGACTCGAGAACCTTTTCGGCGCGCGCGAGGCACTCGCGCGCTGCCGCGAGTGCCCCTTCCTGGTCGCCCGCTTCCTCATACGTCTGGATCGCCATGCCCGGCGCCCAAACGTCGCTTGAGTCGGCGTTCGATGCCGTTGTCAGATAGACCAGCGCCTGTTCGGGCCGGTGCGTGTAAATGGCCCAGCGGGCCGCGCCGACGTTCACTTCATAGGACTCGGGATCGAGCTCGAGCGCGCGCCGGTGGTATTCCCATGACTCGTCGACGTTCCCGCGCGCCAGCAGGATGCGCGCTTTCGCCGCGTGGGCGTCGGCGAGGTTGGGATCGAGCTGGAGCGCCCGGTCGGCGGCTTCCAGTCCATACTGCCCTGAATTGTCGGCGCTGAAGCGAAGGTCCGCCTGGCAAATCGACAGCAGCGCCCACGCGCGCGCATATTGCGGATCGATCTGCAGCGCCTTTTCGCACAACCGTATGATGAGGTCGCGCCGCCGCGCCCATCCGCCGACCCAGTAGCGCCGCGCCATCAGGTAGAAGCGATAGGCGTCAGGGCTGCTGGTCCCGCGCTGGGCGATCGCGCGGCTTTCCGACGCGCCGAGGCGCACCTTGAGCGCGGCGACGATCGAGCGCGAGATATCGTCCTGCACCGCGAAAATGTCGTCTAGGTCGCGGTCGTAGCGCTCGGCCCACAAATGCTTGTCCGTCGCGCCTTCGATCAGCTGGGCGGTGATGCGCACCCGGTTGCCGGCCTTGCGCACGCTCCCTTCGAGCACATGACTGACGCCGAGCTGGCGAGCGATTTCGGGAATGCTCACCGCGCGCCCCTTGTAGGTGAAGGCGGAGTTGCGCGACGTCACGTCCAGCGAAGAGACGTGGCTCAGGTCGGTGATGATGTCCTCGGTGATCCCGTCACTGAAGTAGGTCTGTTCGGGATCACCGCTGATATTTTCGAACGGAAGCACGCAAACGGCGGGCTTTGACGACTGTGGGCGTTCGCTCTCCGCGGCCGCGGTCGGCGCCGGCTTGAGCAAGCTGCGGATGCCGCTCGCAATCGACTGGAAGGCGGGGCTTTGCGGATCATCGTTCCAGCCGTCGAGGTCGATCGTGTGGATCGCCCGCGCGTCGACTGGCAGCTGGACCTGGCCGAAGCGGACTGGAAGGAGGACGCCGCGGTCGGCAGCGTCGCGCGCCTCGCCGCGCACCCACCGCGAGGCAACGGAATTTTCCGTCCACACGGCGAGCACGCAAGCCGCGCGCTGCAGCTCCTTGGCGATCAGCTCGTCGAATTCCTGGCCGGGCGCGATGTGCGGGTCCCACCAGACGCTGAACCCCTGCCCTTCGAGCGCTCGAACCAGGGGCTCGACCCGCGCCCTATCGGCGCGCGCATAGGACAGGAACACGTCCGCCATGGCACTGCCTTACTTCACCCGGCGTTCGCCTCCGGCGCCGGAGACGGAGCGGAGGTCGCGCTGGCGAAGCCGCACTGCTTTTGCTCCATCGGAATTTGTTTGGTGATGCGCGTCGCATTCTCGGCATAGGCCTGGGTCACCGACCCGTTGTGTACCGTCTTGCCGCGGAGCGGGCTCACGCCCTGGCAGATGTGGAAGACGTGCGGTGTCGAGGCCTTCGCCGCGCCATTCTCCGGCGCGATCCAGTAGACGACGTCCTGCCCCGCCGGATTGGCCGCGGTCTTCGTGGCGTCGGTCACCGTCTTGGTGTCGCGGGCGATATCCTGCGCCTGCGCGGCCACCTCCGGCGAGCAGTCGGTCTTGGGCTGGTTGGCCCTGATCTCGTCCGCGCACTTGTTCATGTCCTTGGTGTACTGCTCGACCGAGGGCGGGTGATAGCTGACGCCCATCGCCGTCGCGATCAGCGCCAGGACGACTCCGACGCCGCCGGCGATCTTCTTGTTCTTGGGGTCCATGTCCTTGTCCATGAAGATGAGGACAAGGAGCGGGAGGAAAGCGATCACGGTGATGATCGCGCCCAGCTGATTCTGGAAGAAGAAGCGGGCGCGGTCGGACTCGCGCGCCGGGTCCTGCTTGTTCGCGGCCTTCCACATCAGGCTGCCGGCGATGGCGAAGATGGCGATCCCGGCGAGGATGCCAATCAGCAGCGGCAGATTGCCGTGGTCGAACTTGTGCTGGCGCAGCATGACGACGCCAAAGATCTCGCCGCCGATGGCAATGACCCAGGCGATGACGGCGAAGAT
>DATDDW010000001.1:0-3703 GCA_036523615.1 Sphingomicrobium sp. | reverse complement strand
CACCGCGGCCGGCGCCAGCGCGCGCCGTGGCCGGTGGTCGCCCTCGTGGGTTACACCAACGCCGGAAAATCGACGCTTTTCAACCGCCTGACGGGCGAGGCTGTGTTCGCCGAGAACCTCCTGTTCGCAACGCTTGACCCGACGATGCGCGACATCAAGCTGCCCGGCTTCGACAAGGCGATCCTGTCCGACACGGTCGGTTTCGTCTCGGACCTGCCGACCGAGCTGATCGCCGCCTTCCGGGCGACTCTGGAAGAGGTGCGCGAAGCCGACCTCGTCGTCCATGTGCGCGACATTGCGCATCCCGACAGCGAAGCGCAGCGCGAGGATGTCGAGGACGTGCTGAAGTCGCTCGGCCTGGAGGAGGAGGGGGCCCCGCCCCGTATCGAGGCGTGGAACAAGATCGACCTCCTCTCGCCCGAGGAGCGCGAGCGGTTGCTCGAGGAAGCTCGGCGCCGCGACCATGTGGTGCCGATCTCGGCGATGACCGGCGAGGGGCTCGACCAGCTACGCCAAGCGATGGCCGAGTGCCTGCGAAGCGGCGAGAAAGTGCACCAGATCCGTCTTGCGGCAAGCGACGGCGGCAAGATCGCCTGGCTTCACTCGCGCGGCGAAGTGATCGACCAGCAGCTCGACCATGATGAAATCCGGCTGTCGGTGCGCTTGTCGCCCGACAATTGGGCGCGCTTTCAGGCGCTCGAGTCCGCCTGAGCCATCTTCGCCGCGACCCACAAAGCTTCCTTCTCGTCGAGCGAAAGATCGGCAAAGCCCGGCGCTTTCTCGATTGCTCGAAAACGTGTCTCGAACTTGCGATTGGCTTCGCGCAGCGCCGCTTCCGGCTCGATGTTGAGATGCCGTGCGAGGTTGACGACCGCGAACAGCAGGTCGCCCATCTCGTCCAGCATGCGGTGATGATCGCTCTCGGCGTCAAGCTCACGGAGCTCTTCGTCGATCTTCGCGCGCGGCCCGGCCTTGTCGGGCCAGTCGAAGCCGACGCGCGCCGCCCGGCGCTGCAGCTTGGCCGCCCGCTCGAGCGCCGGAAGCGCCAGCGCAACGCCCGCTAAGGCGCTGTCGTCGCTCGACTTCTTGCGCTCGGCGGCCTTCAATTCCTCCCATCCTGGACTGTGGCTCGCATCGCCGAAGATGTGCGGATGGCGCCGCTCGAGCTTGTCGCAAATGCGTTCGATCACGTCGTCGAGCGCGAAATGGCCGGCTTCCTCGGCCATTTGCGCATGGAACACGACCTGGAGCTGCAGGTCGCCGAGCTCGTCGGCGAGCGCGTCCATGTCGTCGCGGGCGATCGCGTCGGCGACTTCATAGGCTTCTTCTATCGTGTAGGGCGCGATGGTCGCGAAGCTTTGCTCGCGATCCCATTCGCAGCCGCGCTGAGGATCGCGCAGCCGGCGCATGATCGCCACGAGACGATCGATTGGGCGGCCTGTCGAGCCTTCAGGCGGCACGAGGGGCCCTCCCGCTACGACATTCTTGAAGTATGATAATATGCATTATGTAAAATATAGAAGGCGAGAGGGACATCAGGAGACCAGCACCAGCCACCGCCCCTCGACGCCCCAGCGGCTCAGCGACGACAGGAAATTCATCCCCAGCACGTTGAGGTCGTCATTGTCGGCGACCTGGAGCCCGACATCCTTGCGCGTGATGCTGCCGATGTCGATCTCGTCGGCGCGGCCGCTCGATACGCGGATGATCCCGTTGCCGGTGCGCACGAACTCGTCGCGCCGCGGCGAAATCTCGACTCCGGCGGCCTTTGCCGTGTCGCGGTCGATCGTCGTCATGGTGGCGCCGCTGTCGACGAGGAACTTGACGTCGCGGCCGTTGACCTTGGCGACGACCCAGAAATGCCCGTCGATGGCCATCGGGATCCGCGTCTCCTGCCCCTGCTCGACCGGGGTGCCGATCGCTTCGGCCTTGAGGCGCTGCGCGACCCAGCCGAAATTGTCGCGGAAGGTGAACAGGACGAAGCCGGCGGCAAAGATTACTGCCCAGGCCAGCGCCATCTTGACCATTTTGGCCGCTGGCTCGCGCCGCGCCATCAGCGACCCGAGGACGAGCATCATCGCCATCAGGATGTAAACTCCGCCGAGCATCAGGTCGTTGGTCATTGGGCGATTTCGAGTCCGTCATAAGCCGGCGCCGCCCAGTCGGGCAGCTCGGCGGCCAGCGTACGATAGTCGAGGCCATTGCCCATGTGCACCAGATAAAGCTGGCCGATGCGCAAATCTCGCGCCAGCGCGACGACTCCGTCGAGGTGCATGTGCGTCGGGTGCGGCTTGCGCGTCAGGCAATCGGCGATCCACACGTCCGAGCCTTCATAAAGCGCCGCCATGTCGCCGGTTAAGTGGCTGAAATCGATCGAGTAGGAGACCGAGAAACCCTCTTCGCCGAAGCGCAGGCCAAGCGACGTCGTGTCGCCGTGCGGCTGGTCGACAAAGCGCGCGCTCGCGGCCCCGAAGCGGAGCTCCTCGCCCAGCTCCCGCGCCTCGACGATCGGGCGGTAGAATTCCGACTGCTCGAACGCATAAGCGAAGCGCAGTTGGAGCTCGTCGAGCACAAGCTGCCGCGCATGGAGCGGCACCGGCCCGCCGGTTGCCTGGGCCACCGGACGAAGCTCGTCGATGCCGTGGCAATGGTCGCCGTGGGCATGGGTGACGATTACGCCGGCGAGGCGGCTGACTTCAGCGGCAAGCAGCTGCTGACGAAGGTCTGGCCCGCAGTCCACCAGCATGCGTTCGTCCCCGCTTTCGACCAGGATCGAGGTCCTGAGCCGCGCATTGCGCGGTTCTTTGGGGTCGCACTGGCCCCATTCGTTGCCGATCTTGGGAACGCCGGTCGACGTGCCGCAGCCGAGGATCCGGACCCTCACGCCGCCTTGTTGAAAAGCTTGAAGAAATTGGCGGTGGTCGTTTCCGCCAGGTCTTCCGGCGCCTCTCCCCTCAGCTCGGCGACAAAGTTTGCGGTGTCGGCGACAAATGCCGGCTCGCACTTTTTCCCGCGGTGCGGGACCGGCGCGAGGAACGGCGAATCGGTCTCGACCAGCATCTGGTCGGCCGGGAGCCATTTGGCCGTCGCCTGCAGGTCGGCCGCATTCTTGAAGGTGACGATCCCCGACAGCGACACATAGAAGCCGAGGTCGAGCCCCTTGCGCGCAAGCTCGGCCGAGCCGGTGAAGCAGTGAAGCACGCCGGTGACGCCCTTCTCTTTCACCGCGCGCTCGAGGATCTCGGCGGTGTCCTCTTCCGCCTCACGCGTATGAACGACGAGCGGCAGTCCGGTCTCCCCCGCGGCGTCGATATGCGCCTCGAATCGCTCGCGCTGCGCCGCCCGGTCCGACTTGTCGTAATAGTAATCGAGGCCACACTCGCCAATGGCGATCACACGCGGATGTGATGCGGCGTCGACCAAAGCCGACGCACCGAGGTCGGGATGGGCGTCCGCCTCGTGCGGGTGAACGCCGACGCTCGCCCAGACGTCGGGCTCGCGCTCGGCAACAGCGATGATGTCGTTCCACTCGCGCTGGCGAGTGGAGATGTTGAGGAAGCCAGCAACGCCGCGTTCGCGGGCATTTTCAAGCACTTCGGCCTGCCGCTCCACCAGGCCCTCGTAATTGAGGTGGCAGTGGCTATCGATGAGCCTCATGCCGCCTCCTCCTCCTCTTCCAGCTCTAGCCGCGGGAAAAGCGGCG